>JAJFLN010000283.1 GCA_021772705.1 Candidatus Cloacimonadota bacterium
TCTCCTTCTCGAGCTTTTCCAGTTTCAGATCCGGGATGTGAAATCGAACGGTCAGATCCAGGGCCGTTCCGGCGTCCATCATGTCAATCAGGCTGCCCAGCCTGGCGCACAGTTCCTCTTGATCAAATCGGTGATAGAGCGTCTGAGCCATCGCCAAGTACCGGGACAGTTCAGTCACTGACAGCTGCGTATCGTTGGGGGGAACTGACTGCACTCCGGGCATTGCCGGAGCCTGTCGCGGCGATTCAACCGATTTGGGTGGAGGAGACGGCGCCGGAGCAGGCGCTGCCTTGGCCGGTGAGGGCTTCTTCTGGACTGGAGCCGGAGCCGAAGGCCCGGGGGTTTTGGTGGAGACGGCGGGGGGAGACGCTGACGGAGGGGCAACAGGGGGCCTGGAGTCGGTTGGGATCTGAATCCCCAGTTCGCCCCCCAGGCCCTCCGTCAAACGGGCGATCTCATCGTCCGGGGAGGGGTCGGGCCGGTTTCTGCTGGCGCTCTTCAGTGAGAGATAGAGGTTCCTTCCTCGAAGCTGAAGCTTCTCCTTCGAGAGTCCAAGAGGAGTCGCCAGGCGGACCACCTTCCTGAACATCTCCACCCGGGATCCATGTTTCTCGCCGTAGCTATAAAACCCATCGGCTTTGTCGTAGAGACTGGTGGCGGAAGCAAAGTCTCCCAGCTTGACCGCTCGGTCGGCTTCGGACTCGAAGCAAGATGCCAGGTTTGCAAAGTCCCGCGCGTTTGCCCGAATGCTGTCCAGGTTGGCTCCCTGAAGCTGAGTCGACGAGAGGACCACGTTTCTCAGGTCGGCCCTTCTCAGGTCCGCATCTCGCAGATCCGCCTCCGTGAGATCCGCCCCCGCCAGGGACGCATCGCTCAGATTGGCCTGCCGCAGGTCGGCCTTTCTCAGAATGGCGCCAGCCAGCTCGGAGGAGGTCATGTCTGCGCCTCGAAGATCAGTCCCCTGCATCTCGGCACCCGTCAGATCGCAGTTGGTGATGAAGGCCGACTTCAAGTTGGCCCCGCTCAGGTTGGCGCCGGACATGGTGCTCTCCGCCAGATCGGCCTCCACCAGGACGGCTTCAGACAGATCGATGAAGACGAAATCCGAGCCTGTGAGGTCGATGCGCTTGTAGCTATGAGATTTCCGGATCGAGTTGAACCGCTCGATGTTCCCGTCCCGGAGCAGGTTCATTAGGTTCAGGGTTTCAAAATCATCGGGATCCATGTCTTCATCTCCTGACTCCCACATGCAGCGTTGCGACACCGAAGGTCAAATGGCGATAGCGCACACCTTGCAGGTCTTGCTGCGTCATGAGGTCTGCGAGCCGGTCGGGAGAGGGAAAGTCGAGAATGGTGCTCGGCAGATAGTCGTAGGTGCCAGGCGAACCGCTGACCAGATCGCCGATCCGAGGAAGTACATACTTCAAATACACCATGTAGATGCCTCGAAAGAAGGGGGAGGGGGGAACGGAGAACTCCAGGATTGCCACCTTGCCGCCTCGCCGGACCACTCGAGACATCTCGCCGATGCCTCTTCCCAGGTCAGCAAAACTCCTCACCCCGAAGGAGGCGACGCTGATATCGAAGCTGCCGTCGCGATAGGGGAGCTGCAGGCCATCGGCCGTGCAGAGCCGCACGGGCTCCCTGGCCTCTCGCAGCTTGGAACGGGATACGAGCAGCATGGGGTGAGAGAAATCGGCCCCATGAACGATGGCCCGGCCGCCGGAGTGATGGAACAGACTCCTACCGAGATCTCCCGTTCCGGTGCAGAGGTCCAGAACCCGATCGCCAGGCTGCGGGTCCAACTCGGAGGCGACGGAGCGCCGCCAGAGAACGTCCATTCCGCCGCTCATGACACGATTCGCCAGATCGTAACGAGGGGCGATCTTGGCGAAAAGATTGCAGGCCATTGCGGCCCGGGCAGGCCCGGAAGGTACGGAACCTTGGCCAGAACCGCCTGGGGAAACATCTGATCCCACAGCGCTCTGCTGCGCCGCAGGCCGTGTCATGGAACGGGGCTCCGGCCGGTCAAGCGGCCTGGCCCTGAGCCACGACGCCATTCTCACGATCAATCCACTGCAGGGCGCTGGCGGGGCTGGCGAATTCCATCGGAACGGCATTGCTATCTCGAGTCAGGACCAAGGCCGTGCCAGGCCGCATGGCGCTCAGCAGCACCTTCAAACGGGTGGAATTGTAGATACCGACGTAGAATCGCTGGCCGCCAACTCGGAGATCGAAACGAAACGTGCCTGTCGAGGGCTTCATTGGTCATTCCTTCCCACGGTTGCTCAAGGTGAGTACCCGGAACAGCTGTCAACAGTACAGACATTACCAGATAAACGCTTGATTTGCACGACCCCCACGGAAAGCACGACGAAAAGCGAACCATTCATGCCTGGATTGTCCGAGCCTCATCACCGTCGCGGGGCACTGGAAAGGCTCTCTCGCCCAAGACTGGAGATCACAAACGCCCACAGCGATTTCACTGTGGGCGAGAGACGGAAACTGGTAGCCCCAAGGGGAATCGAACCCCTGTTTCCGGCGTGAGAGGCCAGCGTCCTAACCGCTAGACGATGGGGCCACGGACCCTGAAATGTGCCATGAGTCCGCACCAATTGTCAAGCACATAGGCGCACCGCAGAGCAATCTCCTACTGAGAATGATTGGGTCCAGTCGTGTGTCCCTAGATCTCCCCGGCGCGCTGGGCCGTAGGGCACCCGGGCAGAAGGTGCAACTCAGCTACGCGATGTCCCCAGTACGACCTCGCCTCAAAGAGGCTCTGTGATCTCAGTGACCTCTGCGAACTCCGTGTAACTCCCGGGTGATCGCAGCTGAAGCCATTCCCTGTGTAAGCTCTTCCGAGACGAATGCCCCACTGCCTGCCCCGCCTGAGCAGCACCTCGTCCCGAGCGTCCCTTATTCGCCGACGAGACTCTGAGCAGCTTTCAGTCGCTCCCGGACTCGATCGGGGCCGAGGATCTCCATGACTTCGAAGATCGGTGGGCTCGCCTTGCGGCCTGTCAGTGCGATTCGCAGGGGCTGGGCGACCTTGCCCAACTTCAGGTCCTTTTCAGTACACCAGTTGCGGACCGCGTCTTCCAGGCTGGCTGCCGAGTGGTCCTGAAGGCCACCCAGGAGCGACTCCATGTCCTTGAGTGTCGACCGGGACTCCGGGTCGGCTATCTTCTCCTGGAGCGTTCCCTCGAAGACGACGGCTCGATTGAGGAACACACCACACTGAGCGAGCAGCTCCTCCAGCGTCCTGGCGCGAGCTTTCAAGCTCGCCATCATCTTCTCTCCGAAAGGGCGGTCCCCTCTCAGTGCTTCGCCGGAGGCCGTCCTGTCCGGGCTGTCGTCACAGTAGCGAATCAACAGGCCCAGCAGGTCCGAGTCCGTCAGGTCCTTCATGTGCTGAGCGTTGACCCAGCTCAACTTCTCGGGATTGAAGATTGCCGGCGCCGGGTTGACGGCACTCAGATTGAAGTGCTCGATCATTTCATCCATGGAGAAGACTTCCTGATCTCCGTGAGCCCAGCCAAGGCGGGCCAGGAAGTTGTTCATCGCCGCCGGCAGGAAACCCTGCTCCCGAAAGGCGCCGATGGATGTGGCGCCGTGGCGCTTCGAGAGTTTCGCCTTGTCCTTGCCCAGGATCATCGACACGTGGGCGAAGGCGGGGCAGGCTTTGCCCATCGCCTCGTAACAGAGGATCTGCTTCGGCGTGTTGGCCAGATGATCCTCCCCTCGAATCACGTGGCTGATCGCCATGTCCGAGTCGTCGACCACGACGGTGAAGTTGTACGTCGGCGTGCCGTCCGATCGTGCCAGAATCCAGTCGTCGACCTGATCCGAGGAGATGGTGACCTTGCCTCTCACCAGGTCGTCGATCTCCAGGGACCGGTCGGGAGGGACCTTCAAGCGCAGAACGAAGAGCCGGCCATCTTCCGGGGAGTTATCCAGGTCGCGGCAAGTGCCGGGGTAGCGGAATGCGCCTCCGGCCTTCTCCGCCGCTTCCCGCAGGGCCTTCAGCTCTTCCTGGGTGCAGTAGCATCGATAGGCGCTGCCGCTGGCGAGCATCTCCCGGGCCACTTCAGCGTAGCGATCGAAGCGCTCCGTCTGCCGGATGACCGGTTCGTCGCTCTCGAGACCGAGCCAGTGCAGGCTGTCGAGCACTTCCTTCTCGGCCTCCGCCGTGGAGCGGGCCCGGTCCGTATCCTCCATTCTGAGGATGAACGTACCCTGGTTGTGACGGGCGAAGAGATAGTTGAAGAGGGCCGTCCGGGCGCCGCCCAGGTGTAGCGTACCCGTCGGGGATGGAGCGAACCGGACCCGGACGGGTCGACTGGCTTCGCTCATCTCAGTAAGGCCACCAGTTCTTGGGGATGCCCGTGATCCACATCCACCATAGGCCAGTACCCAGGATATTGATGAATGCCACGGGTGTCAGGACTTTCCAGCACATGTACATCATCTGGTCGATCCGAAGCCGGGGCAGTGTCCATCGGAGATGGAGCATCAGGTAGAGCAGCACTCCAGTCTTCGCCAGGAACCAGAAGAAGTAAGGCCAGACGCCCCAGAGGAGGGTGATGGCCGCGACCAGGATGGCGCAGAAGATGGCCTCGCTCACCTGGCTGCGGTCGTGGAAAGTCTTGAATCTCCAGAACAGGAAGATGCCCAGCAGGGCCAGGGACAGAATCAGGGGGATGCCGCTCAGGTCCGGCGGCAGGTAACCACCCAGGAACAGCGTGGTGGTCACGGCGCAGGCCAGGTACATGGCGGCGTACTCGGCCAAGAAGAAGACGCTGAAGCTGACGCCGGAGTACTCAGTGTGATAACCGCCGACGAGCTCGGACTCGGCTTCGGCGATGTCGAAGGGAACCCGGTTTGTCTCTGCCAGGTTGGAGATGAAGAAGATGATGAAAGCCAGGGGCATGAAGGGCCAGCACCGGAAGAAGTTCCAGTGCAGAATGCCGCCGTTCTGGCTCTGGACAAGGTCCTGCATCGACAGGCTGCCGGCCACCATCAGGACGGGGATGATGGAGAGACCCAGGGGAATGCCGTAGGCCACGGTCAGGGCCGCTGACCGCATGGCGCCGTAGAGGGGCCATTTCGAGTTCGACGCCCAGCCGGCCATGATGAGACCGATCACACCCAGGCTGGCCGTGGCCATGATGTAGAGAACTCCGATGTCCAGGTCGGCCATCTGAGCGTTCTGACTGAAGGGGACCACGGCGTAACCGACGAAGGCCGAGAGGAAGACAATCGGCGGGGCCAGGACGAAGAGGGGTTTGTCAGCCAGGGTCGGGTAGATGTCCTCTTTCATCATGAGCTTGATGCCGTCGGCCAGAGTCTGCAGCCAGCCGTGCCAGCCCACCCTCATGGGGCCGAGGCGATCCTGGACATGGCCTGCCACCTTGCGCTCGGCCCAGACGACGAATGTCCCGTAGGCGAGCACGAAGGTCAGGACGAGCACGCCGGCGATGAGCATCAAGAAGAAGCCGAGCTCGTTCAGTGACAGAAACCGCAGCCATGTGGCGTCGGTCCAGATCTGCTTGGTCAGGTAGCTTACGCCGTTGATCTCTTGCATCCTGTGTCTCCCGATCTCCTGAGTGGCCCAGGGAATCTAGCGGTCGATCTCTCCCATCACGATATCCAGGCTGCCCAGAGTCGCCACCAGGTCGGCGATCATCATGCCTTCCGAGATGGCGGGCAGAACACAGAGGTTCGACAGGCTCGGAGACCGGGCTTTCACCCGGTAGGGCCTGTCGGTGCCGTCGGAGATCAGGTAGAAGCCCAGCTCACCCTTGGAGCTCTCGGAGCGGACGTACACCTCGCCCTTCGGGGGCTTGAAGACCTTGGGCACCTTGGCCCGGTACTCGCCCGTGTCGGGAAGCCCCCGCAAGGCCTGCTTGATGATGTCGCAGGACTGCTCCATCTCACGGATGCGAACCATGTAACGGTCCCAGCTGTCGCCGATGGCTCCCTTCTCGCCGCGTCCGATGGGGATCTGGAAACGGAAGCGATCGTAGAGGGAGTAGGCCTCGTCGATCCGGAGGTCCCACCTGACGCCGGAGCCCCGGAGCACCGGTCCGGTGCACCCGTAATCGATGGCCATGGCCGGGGAGATGACGCCTACATCCGCCGTTCGCTTGATGAAGATGTAATTGTGGCTCAGGAGGTCGTTGAACTCCTTCATCCTGAGCCGGAAGTCATCGATGAACTGGTTGCAGCGCTGTTCCCATCCCTCTGGTAAGTCCTGCGAGACACCGCCGATCCTGAAGTAGCTGTAGGTCAGACGAGCGCCGCAGACCATCTCGAAGAGGTCCAGGATCTTCTCTCGTTCATCCAGGGCGTAGAAGAAGGGGGTGAAGGCTCCCAGGTCCAGGCCGTAGGTGCCGAAGGCGATGAGGTGGCTGGCGATCCGGTTCAACTCCCCCATGACGATCCGGATGTACTCGGCCCTCTCGGGGACCACCACGTTGCCCAGCTTCTCCGCCGCCAGACAGTAGGCCCAGTTGCAGTTCATGCCCGCCAGGTAGTCCATTCGATCCGTGTAGGGGATCATCATCTGGTAGGTGCCGCTCTCGCCGTACTTCTCGGCGCACCTGTGCAGGTAGCCAATCATGGGCGCCACGTCGCTGACGATCTCCCCGTCGGTGCGAAGCATCAGACGCAACACGCCGTGAGTACTCGGGTGCTGGGGACCCATGTTCACGTAGATTTCCTGGCTCTTGAACTCCCTCTTCCTAGTCATGGCACTTGATCCCTCGGTACTCCGTCGGGAAGACGTAGTCCTTCCTAAGCGGGTGCCCTTCCCAGTCGTGGGGGAGCAGGATTCGCCTGAGGCCTGGGTGGCCCAGGAAGCGTATTCCGAACAGGTCGTAGGCTTCCCGTTCGTGCCAGTTCGCCGTCGGCCAGACTGACGACACCGTGGGCAGCTTCGGGTCCTCTCTGGGGACGAAGACCTTCAGCACCACTCGATGGCGCCGCAGGGTGGAGCAGAGATGGTAGACAACGACCAGCTCCTCCGGCGGATAGTCCACACCCGAGAGGCTCATGAGACTGTCGAACTCCAGGTCCGACTCGGTCTTCAGGAATCGGCAGACATCCTGAATCGAAGCGGCGGTCACCTTCAGGAAGGTCTCTCCGCTGGTCACCTCCGGCGGCGCTTCCACGGCGTCGGGGAACTCTCTGGCCAGTCTCGCGTGGATCTCCTGGATCTCCATGGATGGTCTTCCTCGTCAGCCCCGGTACTCTTTGGGAACCGGGTGGAGCTTTCGTGTCTCCTGATCGTATTGTTCTGTCTGGGCCTGAAGAGCGGCGATCTCCTCGTCATCAGGACGGCGAAGCACCTTCTGGTGGCGAATCTTCTCCTGCAGCTTCAGGAGCCCGTCGAAGAGAGCCTCCGGACGGGGGGGGCAGCCGGGCACGTAGATGTCGACGGGCACGATCTTATCCACGCCCTTCAGGACGTGATACCCGTGCTCGTAGTACGGCCCTCCGGCGCTGGCGCAGACACCCAGAGCCATCACGTACTTCGGGTCCGGCATCTGCTCGTAGAGCCTCTTGATCCGGATGGCCATCTTGTAAGTCACGGTCCCGGCAACGATCATCAGGTCCGACTGCCGCGGCGTTGCCCGGAAGGCGCCGGCTCCGAACCGATCCATGTCGTACTGTCCGGCACCGACGGCCATCATCTCGATGGCGCAGCAGGCCAGGCCGAAGGTCATGGGCCAGATCGACGAGAGGCGGCACCAGTTGATCATCTCGTCAACGGTGCTGAAAACGACGTTCTCTTCAAACTTGTTTTCCAGAATGGGCATGGAGCGTCACCTTATCGTTCGAATCCAGTCGAGCAATCCCTCGACCCAGAGGTAAATCAGCCCCACCGCCAGTACGGCGATGAAAAAGGCCATCTCGATGAGTGGCAAGGGGCCCGAGGTCGCATAGACCTCCTTGAACACGACGGCCCAGGGAAACATGAACACGATCTCCATATCGAAGATGATGAAGACCAGGGCCACGACGAAGAACCGGACGTTGTACTGGAGCCAGCTCGTCCCGATCGGATTCTCTCCACACTCGTAGGCCACGAGCTTCTGAGCCGTCGGATTGTGGGGACGCAGCAGCTTGGGCAGGACCATCATTCCGAAAATGTTCGCCAGCCCCAGGACCAGGAGCACCACTACCGACAGGTAATCGAAAAGCATGGCTCCTCCTCAGTGGACCACCAGGCTGGAAATGGACATGGTGCAGATCTCGATCAGATCGCCCCAGCAGATTCCCAGATACAGGACCGGCAGGGTCAGCCCCACTATCAGATAGCTGTAGCCGCAGGGCAGGCACCTGTGTTCGTCGCCAGATTCCACGGGGGCCTTGAAGTAGAAGGCCTTCAGGATTCGGGTGTAATAGAACAGGGAAAGGACCGTGTTGACCGCGCCGACGAAGGCCAGTTCGTAGAACCCCTTCTCGATGACTGCGGCGAAGATGTAGAACTTGCCCACGAAGCCCGCCGTGGGAGGCAGACCGGTCAGGGAGAACAGGCAGATGGCCATGCAGACCCCCGCCACGGGATAGAGCCTGCCGTAGCCAGCCATCTCGTCCACCTGTTCGTTCTGGAACAGGTTGAACAGGGCGATGATCACCGTGAAGGCCGCCAGGTTGGTAAAGAGGTAGGCCACCAGG
>JAJFLN010000284.1 GCA_021772705.1 Candidatus Cloacimonadota bacterium
AATGTGTGATGGCTCGGCAGGCGTCCCGGTGGGCAAGGATCTCCTTCTGGTTGCCAACGACGAGGACAATCGAATCGCTCTCTATCGCCGAAGGAAGTCCGGAGGTATCCTGGCATTCAGGGACTTTTCGGACCTGCTGGAAGTGAACCAGAAGAAACCGGAGGTGGACATTGAGGGGGCCACGCCACTGGGAGACAGGGTGTTCTGGATTGGGTCCCACTCACGTAACAGCAATAGCAAGAAGCGACCGAATCGAAAGCGGCTGTTTGCTACCACCATTCGGAAATCAGGAGATACCCACATCATCGAGCTGAGCGGCCAGCCCTATCAGTTGCTCATGGATGACCTGCTGGAGGACGCCAGGCTCGAAGTCTTCGATCTGAAGAAGGCTTCCAAGCGGGCTCCGAAGACGACGGGGGCCCTGAACATCGAGGGTCTTACCAGGACCCCGAAGGGAAACTTGCTGGTGGCCTTCAGGAATCCCGTGCCCGAAAAGGGCGCGTTGCTGGTGCCGATCCTGAACCCTGAAGCGATCGTGGATGAAGGCCAGCGGGCCGAGCTGGGGGAGCCGATCACCCTGCCCCTGGATGGACTTGGGATCCGAAGCATCGAGTACTGGCCCGAGCAGAAGTCCTATGTCATCGTCGCCGGACCCTGGACTGCCGATGACGATTTCCGGTTATTCCTGTGGTCTGGCGAGCGTGAAGAGGAGCCGGTTCCCATCGACGGTGTGGAGCTTGGCCGCCTGCGTCCTGAGGGTCTCGTGATCTATCCCGGGGAATCGGATCGGTTCCAGCTGCTCAGTGATGATGGGAGCCTGGACAGCGCAGAGGTTCAGTGCAAGAAGCTGGAGGACAGGGACACGCAACACTTCCGGAGTCTCGAGATCCGGCCGTGATGGCCAGATCCTTGTAGAGTTCTAGCGGCTCCCAGGAAACCTCCGAGTCATCAGAGGCGATAACCCCCCGCAGGGGGGAGTGTGTATCCTGCCGTGCACCGAACATGGCCGTCTATTCCGATATCATCACAGTCGAAACCGAAGGGAACTGTCAGATCCACGACCTGACCCAAGAGCTTGCCCGCAGTGTCGGCGCTTCTGGTATCCGGACAGGCATCGGTCTTCTGTTCGTGGCCGGTTCCACGGCGGGCATCACCACCATGGAATACGAGCCAGGCCTGGTCAGAGACCTTCCCGAGTTCTACGAGCGGCTCATTCCTCGGAATGCCGACTATCACCACGAGCAGACCTGGCATGACGGCAATGGCCACTCCCACGTCCGGGCCTCCCTGCTGGGACCTTCACTTTCCTTTCCCGTCGACGAGGGCCGGCCGACTCTGGGGACCTGGCAACAGGTGGTGCTGATCGACTTCGACAACCGAGCCCGATCCCGGGATGTCCGGGTTCGAGTGGTGGGGGAGTAGGGAGCGGCCTTGGTCTGGAGCGTTCTCAGAATCTTCTTCGGATTTGTCTTGCTGACCAAGGCCTCGGACTGGTTCGTCGAGGGAGCCGCCTCCCTTGCCAGGAAGTTCGGTATCCAGCCCTACGTCATCGGCGCCACCCTCGTGGCTGTTGGAACCAGTCTGCCGGAGGTGTTCACCACGGTCTACGCTGCCTGGACGGGAAAGGTGGATATCGCCCTGGCCAACGTGATCGGTTCGAACCTGGCCAACGTGGGTCTCTGCTTCGGTCTCGCCGTGGCCCTGGCCCCTCTGGTGCTGGATCGGGACGTCTTCGCCCACGATGCACCTCACTTCCTGCTGGCGGCGGCCATGCTTTTCATCCTCGGAGCCGATGGCAAGCTGGGACGGTTCGATGGGGTCGTGCTGCTGTCGTTCCTGGTGATCTTCACCCTGGCTCTTCTGTCCAACAAGGAGCCTGGAGAGGCCCTGGACGATCCGGAATGCAACGTGTCCGTTCTTCCCAACAAGGCGATCAGCTGGCGAATCATGGCCGGTGTCGTCGGCTTCGCCTTCGGCGCCCAATGGCTCGTGGAGGGCGCCACAGACGTGGCCCGGACCTTTGGTATTCAGGAGTGGATCATCGGCCTCACGGTCGTCGCCTTCGGAACCAGTCTTCCCGAGATGGCCACCTCCGTCGCCGCCGCCTACCGAGGCCATAGCGGCATCGCCGTCGGAAACGTGATGGGCTCCAATGTGATGAACATCTATCTGGTTCTCGGCCTCGCGGCAGTGCTCACTCCCGTCCCGGTATCGGAGATGGCCGTCTCCTTCGACATCCCGACCCTCTTCGGTGTCAGCTTCATCTTCGTGATGATGCTCCACGGCAGGCGGGCCAAACGGGAGTTCGGGGTGATGATGGTCCTGACCTACATCGCCGTGCTCTGGACGACTCTCTGCCTCCGGCCCATGGGTGGATGAGTCGGAAGGCGACGAGGTTTCCCGGGAACGAATGAAGCGCCACCGCCAGCCGGAAAGGAAAGTCTATTTCCTGTGAGCAAACGACTCCGTTCCATGGCAGACCGGCCGCTGGCGAGGCGCTTCATTGCTCCATACGGTTCGCCCTTCGGGAGGTAACGAGAATTCTGGCGCCAGCTGACGGCAGTGGCCAGGGGGGAGTATCCACGTACTCCCGCCAGATCTCGAGGGACCTCGAAGGGGATGACTTGCCCGGTTCCTGTTACCTCCGGTGTTGGTCTCCGTCCAAGATATTGCGTTACACTTTGCCAATCCCTGGCTACTTTGGGTCGACGCCCGATGGAGCTTCGTTCTGACTGAGGAGATCTCGATGATTCGAATATTGACCTTCGCCCTGGCTCTCACACTACCCACCCTCGCGGTTGCGGCGGACTTCGATCAGACCCACGGGCTGTTCGGCCAGATCCTGAAGACTCACGTCCAGGACGGCCTGGTGGACTACGCCGCCCTCAAGGCCGATCGGGGGCGGCTGGACACCTACGTGGCGGCCCTGGGTGCCGTCAGCCAGGAGAGCTTCGCCAGCTGGGGGAGGGACGATAGGTTCGCATTCTGGATCAACGCCTACAACGCCTTTACCTTGAAAGTGATCATCGACAACTATCCCATTGAGGGAAGCTGGTTCTCGCTCTATCCCAGGAACAGCATCCGCCAGATCTCCGGGGTCTGGGACAAGATCAAGTTCACCGCCGTGGGCCGGAAGATCACATTGAATGACATCGAGCATCAGGTCCTGAGAAAGGAATTCAAGGACCCTCGGCTTCACGGCGCGATCAACTGCGCCTCCGCCAGTTGCCCGGAGCTGAGGAATGAGCCCTACCTGGCGGACCGTCTGAATGAGCAGCTCGACGATGCGGCCAGGAGGTTCGCTCGCGACACCTTCCGTAACCGGGTGGATGTGGAGAGCAAGACCCTCCACGCATCGGAGATCTTCAAGTGGTTTTACAAGGACTTCCTGAGCGCCTACGCTCCCGATGGCAGTTTCGCCGGCCTGAGTGGCAAAGAAGCAGCAGCCGGGTCCTTCATGGCCCGCTTTGCCGACGAGGGGAGCGCCTCGGCCATCAAGGCCGGTGGCTTCGATGTCGAGTGGCTTTCCTACGACTGGGAGCTGAACGACATCCCCCGGTCGAAGTAAGCCCGTGGGTGCATGTCGCCCAGGGGGTGGCTTCTGCTGAAACGTTGGCTGCCCCCTGGGCGGCCGGCCCCTAACCCCGTCTCGGACAGCTGGGGGGGGCCAGAAGCGAACCGGGTCAGGCGTGGGAGTGCATCAACAGAGGCTGTAGCCGCCTGGCGGTGGTCATACCTAACAGGGCCGCGATGGCAGTCCCGGCGGACCAGCTGGCGATGATCAGCGGGTCAGATGGGATGATGTTCAGTACGGGGATGCTGAATGCGACCAGAACGAAGTAGAGGCTGCCAACGGCCTGGCGCCGCGCTAGGGGAGAGGAGCCGTGCATCAGACACATGAGGAGCTCAGCCCCGATGAGAGGCACCATTCCCATGGCGGCTGCTGTGAGGGTGTGGCTCAGGAATGTGAACTCGGCGCCGAGACCGGGAGCAACGAACTGGTTGAAGAACTGGCAGACTCCCGGGATGGGACAGGCGATGCCGAGCATCGAGAGGAGTCCAAGGGCCAGCAGTGTCTCCACCACCACCTGCCACGTCGTGGCGGGCTGACGCTCAGCCGCGATGGTTGCCTTCACGCCCCGGATGACCACCTCCGGTACTTCCTCGTCCGGGAGTGTGGCCATCAGATTCCAGGCGTGGCGCAGATCGCTCTCGGAGGCAGCGCAAGTGCCGCAGAGCGCCAGATGGGACTCCAGCCTGTGCCGCTCCCGGTCCTGCAGGTCTCCGCTGATGTAGGCAGCGAGGTCAGGACCCATGCTTTCGCAAGGTTGTGACATGGCTCTCCTCCTTTCCCGTTGGTTTCACTGCCAGTTCCTGACGGAGGACGACCAGGCCGCGATACGCCCGCTGCTTGATTGCTTCCTCCGTCGAACCGGTCAGTTTCGCGATCTCCGCATAGCTCAGCTTCCCGTATCGTGACAGGAGGAGCACCTCTCGCTGCTTCTCCGGCAGGAGCATGATCGCCTCTCGGACCTCCTGATGACTCTCCCGCAGTAGGATTTTCGCCTCCGGGTCGTCCGTAAGGGCCCGCAGGTTTGGCAGCGATTTCTCGGGCTCCTGATCGATGGGCACCATCTTCCACCTCTTCAACCAGCGGAACCGGTCGGCCAGCAGATTTCGGGCTATCGTGAGGAGCCAGGTCGAGAACCGGGCCTCCGACCTCCAGCTCTTCCTGGCCTGAAAGGCCCTGAGGAACGTGTCTTGCAGCAGATCTTCCGCCAGAGACCTGTCCCCCGTGGCCCGGAGGACGTGGTTGAACACTCGTGCCGAGTGCCGCTCGATAAGAATGTCGAATGCCCTCGGATCATCGTTCTGTGCCCGACGCATCAGCTCCTCGTCAGGAACGGGGTCTCTGTTTTGTTTCATCTCACTCTTGTCGAACATCACCTATCCATGACGTGTATCGGGGCCAAGGGTAACGGATGGAGGGCGTTGACGTGCTTCGCCGCCCCTATCCGGCAAAGCGTCCCAGGAGACGCAACCTGACCCACTCTGGCAGCCAGGTCCAGAGCCCCAGTATGACCCGGGCATCGGTCCCGGCGGCATGTCGTAGTCCCGGATCTCTCCGGGAGAGTATCCCTGCGATGATTCGTGCCACCACTTCCGGCGGACCGCCGTTTCGCTCGAACCGGTCCTGAAAGTCCTGCCAGATCCGTTCCGCCCTCTCGCTGTAAACCGAGGAGCTGTCCCGGGAGACCCCGGACATGACGAATCCGTTCTTCAAGATCGATGTCTTGATCAGGCCAGGCTCCACGATGGCCACCCGGACCCCGTGGGGGCGGAGCTCGTGGTAGAGGCACTCACACATGCCCTCCAGGGCGAACTTCGCCGAATGGTAGGAGCTCATTCCCGGGACACCCAGCCGGCCCGCCATGCTGGTGATAGTCACGAGATAGCTCACGTTCCTCCTGCGCAACAGAGGTATGGCGAATCGAGTGACCCGGGCCGTGCCGAAGAAGTTGACCTCGAAGTGAGCCCTCAGGTTCTCCTCTGTCACGTCCTCGAAGAAACCCCCGGCGCCGACCCCGGCGTTGTTGACCAGCCCGTGAAGCCCGTCATAGGTCATGTCCAGATAGTGGAAGCCCTCCCGGACACTCTCCTCGCTGGTGTTGTCCATGGGCAGGATGTCGATCTCGAGACCTTCCCGGTGGATGTCTTCTCGAATGGTTCCCTGCTCTTCCAGGGACTTCACCGTCGCGACCACCCGATAGCCAAGTCGCGCCAGAAGCAGAGCCGTCGCCAGGCCGATGCCGCTGGAGCAGCCCGTGATCAGTACCGGCTCTTCAGGCCGTCCCATCCGGGAATTCATCGTGGCACCCTATCGGATCGATCTTCCAGAATGCGAGAAACCCGGGATTCCGGGTGCCGCCCCTCGACAAGCTCGGGATGAACGGGTAAAAGCTTGTCCCGGCATGAGATCACGAGAAAGCTGCGCCCTGGTCTCCTACCGGTGGCCCGGCTGGCCTTCGAGCCAGGCCTGGAACATCAGCACGTCCCAGAGATAATAGTGCCAGTGACGGGTGCCCGAGAGGTGCTCGTTCCACCGATGCCGGATCGGTTCCGGGTCGAAGAATCCCTCCCGTTTGAGTCGCTCCGGGGAGAGCAGGGCCTCGGCCCAGTCCCGCAGGGGGCCTCGGAGCCAGGAATCTATCGGCACGCCAAATCCCATCTTCGGCCGGTCCACCATCTCCTTCGGAACGTATCGATCCAGGACCTGCCTCAGCAGCCACTTGCCCTTTCCCGAGCGGACCTTCTGCTCCAGCGGCACTCTGGCGGCGAACTCCACGATCCGGTGATCCAGCAGAGGGACCCGGGCCTCGAGGCTGACGCCCATGCTGGCCCGATCCACTTTCACCAAAATGTCGTCGGGCAGGTAAGTCACGGTGTCGGCGTAGGTCATGTGAGTCATCAGGTCCTCGGTCTTGACCCATCTCCCGTGCTCGTTGAGTACCGTCGAAGGTTCCGATGCCCCCAGAACGATCCTGTCGGGCTGTTTCCAGTGGGAGACGATGTGCCGGTATAGCTCCTCCCGGGTTTCGACGGACAGGATGTCGGCCAGCTTCTTGAAACGATCCCGGGATGGCCTGAACCCGATGTGCTGGGAAAGGAATGGTGTGGCCTGGGCCACCCGTTCGAAGCCCGGAATGCGGGAGGCCAGTTCGAGGCAAGCTACGCCCAGGTGCCGCATGGACACGGGCATCCAGCCCATGGTTCTCCAGAGGGCCCGGGTCACGAAGTAACGGGAATAGCCGGCGAAGAGTTCATCCCCGCCGTCTCCCGAGAGACTCACCGTCACGTGCTTCCGGGTCAGCTCCGACAGGAGGAATGTGGGGATCTGGGAAGAATCGGCGAAGGGCTCATCGAAGAGCACTGGCAGTCTCGGAATGATCGCCAGGCCGTCCTCTGGAGTGACATAGAGCTCGGTGTGGTCCGTCCCCAGATGCTCGGCGATCTTCCTGGCATAAGGCGCTTCGTTGAAGTCCGCTTCCTGGAAGCCGATGGAGAATGTCTTCACCGGCCGGTCGGACTGGGCCTGCATGAGGGCCACCACGGTGGAAGAGTCATAGCCCCCGGAGAGGAATGCACCGAGGGGAACATCGGAGACCATCTGACTCTTCACGGAGGTGCGCAGCAGGGCGTCCAGGGCTTCGATGGCGTCGTTGTCGCTCAGGTCCAGTGGCTCCCGGATGCCCCGTTCGAAGGCGGTCCGGGCGGACCAGTAGACATGCTTCTCGGTCTTGAATGCCCGGTTGTCCGGGTCCCATCTGGCTTCGAGGATCGTGCCCGGTTCGAGCTTGTACACCTTCTCGTGAATCGTCCGGGGAGACCCAATGTAGTTGTGCCTCAGCAAGAGGGCGAGGGAGTTTCGATCCACGCTGTCCTGAAAGGCGTGATGGGCCCGGATCGCCTTCAGTTCCGAGCCGAAGGCCAGGACCCCGTGATCGATCTCGCCGTAGTAGAGTGGCTTGATGCCCACCTGGTCCCGGACCAGGTAGAGGACCTTCTCCCCCCGGTCCCAGACACCGAAGGCAAAGATGCCGACGAACTTGCTGGCTGCCTCCCGGACCCCCCACGCGTCGAAGGCGGCCAGGAGGACCTCCGTATCGGAGTGACCCCGCCAGTCCGGGGCCAGGTCCGCTGCTTCCAGCTCCTTGCGAAGCTCGGGGTAGTTGTAGACTTCCCCGTTGTAGGTCAGCACGTACCGCTTACTGGCCGACAGCATGGGCTGGTGTCCTTCCGGCGAGAGGTCCAGGATCGAAAGCCGGCGATGGGCCAGTCCAATGCCCTTCTCGGCGTCGAACCAGACGCCGTGATCATCCGGTCCGCGGTGGGACATGGAACAGGCCATCCCCTGCAGGATGGACTCCCACATTCCCGCAGCGGTTCCTGGAGCCAGCGCCCCCGTCACCCCGCACATGAATTCATACCGTCATCTCCGGACTCGACGGCAGGCGAAGGTCTGCAGTCGTTCCTCCCTTCGAGGATACCATGAGGGAGCCCGGGTGCATGTCCCGTAGGGGGTCCCCTCCTCCGTTCGCCCCACTATGGATGCCCGCTCCATTCATCCCCTTCGGCGTCGCTCAGGACATGCTTCGACAGATTCGTCAGCTTGACCTCGTCGTCAACCACCAGGATTCGCGCCATGATTACCTCACTAGTTCCCATCCGAAAACCCGTTCGGCCCGAGCCTGTCGAGGGCCAGTG
>JAJFLN010000285.1 GCA_021772705.1 Candidatus Cloacimonadota bacterium
GGTTGGACCGGGTCCTGGGACCCCCATCCGGACGCCAGGCCGGGGGAGGACCGTGGGCGGGATGCCGATTCCGATAGATGGTCCTGAAAGCGGCGAGCTGGGCCTCGAATTGTGAATCCGGATCGCATCGAGCGCCCCTCACGTACTCCTCCCAGAGGTCGCACTGTTCATCCGGGTTCTTTGGACTCCGGGGTGACACCTTTGTGCTCATCGTCTTGTCCTCAGTCCTGGTGAATTGGGGGACTCAGCAGCCAACCCTCGTCGTGAAGCCATCGCCGAGTCAGCCATCCTAGCAGGATTCCGTAGGCAGCGTGGGCCAGCACGACGGTCAGAGGCATGCTCGGCATCTCTGTTCCCATGAAGCCGATTCCGAGGGACGCGACGACGGGGCTCAGGAGGAATCCGACACCGATGAGCTGACCGTAGATGAAGGGCCAAGCCATGGATCGGCGCCCCAGGATCACGCAGAAGATGATGCCGAAACAGGCACCGTTCCAGAAGTGATAGGAGAAGCCCAGGGCGTCGGAGAGTGTGCTCGGCCCGAGCATGAAACGGTCAGTGAGCAGAACACCCATCAGGCGCGGCAGATCACCGGGCATCCCTTCGAAGACGTGGAAGCTCGTGGCCCGGAATGCCTCCAGACCGAAGGTAGCGAGGAGGCCGGCCATTCCGCCCGCCAGTATCCGTCGGACTAGTCTGCGGTGTCCCCGCCAGGCGGCAATTGCCAAGAACAGGCCCAGGAGGCTAACCGAGGGAATCAGCACTCGGGTAGCCAGGACGGACATGTTCGCCAGGCCAGCCTGGGCTACAGGGAAGACATTGGGACCGACAGCAGCCATGAGCAGGATGGCGCCGGACAGGAGGATTTCTTCTTTAAGAGGACTTCTCATCGAGTGCTCCCGGGGCCCAGCGGCACTATCGCGGCCGCTGGGCCCAAGTTCAGGGTCGTCGTCGGAACCTGGCGAAAGGACCTCAGACCGGGGTGCCGTAGCCTTCTCACGTCGGCTCTCTTACGACGAGATCGGTGACGACGTACGTGTCAGGACCAGTTCAACCGGGTTCCGACAGTGGGTGCCCTATCTGGGCAACATCGAGACCATCTTCTTGAGCTTGTCGTCGAGCATTGCTGCGACCATCTTGACCTTGACGCTCTTGAAGGAGCCGAGCTGATGTGAAGGGGGGACGTAGCGGACGACGGTGCCTCCGTCGGAGTCGCGGTAGACGTTGATGCGGATGGGCACGGCCACGCCAGCACCCGGCTCCGCGGAGAAGAGCTTCTTGCCGACGGTGGGGTTGCCAACGAAGATCGACTCTGATTCGACGTTGAGCCCGGTCATCTTGAGGACCTGCCCCTGATGGAGTTCGCCCATGACCATCATTCCATTGGCGGCCACCATCTTCTTGATCGTGCCCAGGGTATCCTGCACAGAACCGCTGGTGCGTACGGCGACCCCGCCCTGACCGGTCCCTGCGGCGTGGGCGGTGGAGAGGGGAGCCATGAGCATGATGGTGGCAAGACCTGCGAGAAGATGGCGAGGCAGGGGGTGTCGGGATTGAGCCTTGTTCATTACTGGATCACTGTTCCTTTTGTCGTGAGTCGAGAGGACTCGTGGGAGAATCGCGCTGCCACTGCGGCAGCGATTCAACGTATGAAGTGTTCGAACAGGACGATGCCGACGGAGGAACCAATCATCAGGATGGGAGCGAGGAGGGAGACGGCGGTGAATATGCGTGTGAACATTGGGGTTTCTCCTTTCTGAAATCCGGTCGCTACCAGGCCGAAAGGCCCCGCCGGACTGTCGCTGCTGGAACGGCCCCCCCCTGCACAGTCCGTGCCAGAGCGTGAGATCCCCTTCATGGAAAGGCTTTGTCAGGTCCTGAGGCTCGCCGAGACTCGGTCGGGAGCGAGGATGTATCCGGTACAGCCCCGCCGTGTATCCAAGAGCTGTTTCCGAAAGGAGTGACTCCCTCGGAACAGGTGCTGAAATCTGCCGGCGATTGAGCCCTCAATGGCTGCGTCATCAAGAACGTGATGGCAATGGGTCTGTGTCTTGTGCATCGGGATCTGCTGGCTCTGAGGCGTCGATCTGCCGTGGCACATCGACGATGAAGGTCGATCCTCCGCCCGGCACGCTCTCGACGCGGACAGTGCCGCCGTGGACCTCGGCAATCCTCTTGACGATCGCCAGGCCGAGTCCTGTCCCACCCGCCTTTCCCTGGGAGGCGAACGGCTCGAAGAGCCGCTCCGCCATGTCCGACGGGATACCTGGACCTGCGTCCTTCACGTAGAAGGACCAGCTGGTGTCGGATGCTGAACATCCAAATTCGACGACCCCGTCAGGGGGAGTCACTTCCAGGGCGTTCTTGCCGAGGTTGTAGATCAGCCGCCTCAACTTGTCCATGTCGGCGGAGATCACCGTGTCCGATGAAATGGCCACAGAGAGCCGACCCTGCCTTGCCATGGCGAGTGCCTCCAGCTCCCGCATGACTTCCTCCAGCAGTAGGGATGCCCGGAAGCTGGAAGGTCTCAGCTCGTACTCTCCCCGGCTGAAGTCCAGCAGGTCGTGGCACATGGCCTCCATTCTCCGGCTCTGCTCATGGATCGTCGCGGCCATGCTGACTCTCTCGTTTTCATCGTCTTCGCCTTGCACCAACTCTGACATTCCGGAGATGACCTGAATGGGGCCTCGCAAGTCATGGACAAGGGATGCTGCCATGCGTCCCACCGGGCCCCGAACCTCGGAACGGATGGCGATGTCGCAGGGTGAGGATCGAGTAGAGGTGAGGGATCACGAGGGAGGAGAGGCAGGGGTCGCGGCGGAAAGTCGGGGGTAGTAGATTGGTGGGAAGAAATGAGTTAGAATGACTGTTCTGACTCATGTTCGCCCCCCCAGAACCGACCCGAATCCCCTCCATCTGACCCTCCCGGTCCCCATCCCCCCAACCCCAACATTGGCTGGAAAGAAGATTCCGGCGAATCGCAGCCTCCCGGAGAACTTCGACGAGGTCCTCGCCGCATTCGAAGAAGACCTCCACGCCCGGGGACGCTCCGAGGCCACCGTCGCCAGCTACGCCACCAGCCTCAGGGGCTTCGTCGCATTCTACCGCGAACGGCTCCGCAAGCCCGGCCCATTCGTCACCCGGCTCCAGGAGACCGACCTCCACGGCTACATCGACTACCTCCGTCGGGATGAGCTCCGGGCCCTGCCGACGGTGAACCGGGCCGTGGCGGCCCTGCGGGCCCTGGCCCAGTTCCTTCTTGCGCGCGGCTGGCACCGGCGGGACATCGCCCAGGAGCTGCGGACTTTCCGGGTGGCGCCGCCGAAGGACCCGCCTCGGCTCTCCCGGGGGGAGCTGAGGCGGCTTCTCTCGGCCGTGGAGCTCGACCGGCGAAACGGCGCCCGAGACCTGGCGATCCTTCAGATCCTCCTGCAGTGTGGCCTGCGGGTCGGCGAGGTCGCCCGGTTGGTCCGCGACGATGTCCGGCTCCACCGCACCCAGGGGTCCCTCCGGGTCCGGGATGAGAAGACCCGGAGCGAACGAACTGTCCCCCTGAACGCCGCGGTGCGCCGGGCTCTCGCCGGGTATCTTCAGACTCGGGGACCCGTGGCCGGCTCGGACCCGCTGTTCCTCTCCGAGCGCCGGCGATCGATCTCGGTGAAGACGGTGCAGCACCTGGTGAAGAAGTACCTCTGCGCGAGTGGTCGGGGCGAGCTCTCGGCCCACGACCTGCGCCACCACTTCGCCGCCTCCCTCTACCGGCACGCCGGCAGTCTCACCGCCGTCCAGCAAGTCCTCGGGCACAGCAGCATCGTCACCACCGCCCGCTACGCCCGCTCGACGGAGGAGGAGATCCGCGAGGCCGTCGAGAGCCTCCCCGATGTCTCGGGAGCCTCGCGGTGAGCTCGGCCTGGGCGAGCCGGGCGGTCTATCCGGCCTTCCCCGAAGTCCTCCGAGGAGACCCTGGCGGAGCTGACGACGCTGGAGAGTGCCGAGCAGCGGTTCGTGGCAGAGGCCCCTCTGCCCCATCGCCGGTACCTGCGTGCTCTCTACCTGAAGGCGATGTCCCATCTCGGCCATTCTCACTATCAGCCAGGAAGTCTGCCAAGGCAGCTGAGGCTCCGGCTCCTCGAGGAGCTGGGCCTGGAGCGGAAGATGCTCTCGCTTCGCCGGCTCGAACGCCGGGAGAAGAGTCGCGTCGTCGGCGAGATCCGGTCCTTCCTCGGCCTCCTCCGGTACGGGCAGTCGACTCGACAGGCGCTGCAGAACTGGCTCGAGGAGACTCCCGCGGCCGAACAGGCACCCAAGCGGATCGAGAAGCTCCGGCTGGCTCTGCTCGAGCGCATGCCTCGGGTTTCGATACCGTCGTTCAGAACGCCATTGTGCTCTGGAATGCTCTGGCTCTGGAGATGGCGCTGGAAGGGGTCGACCGGCCCGTTGGCGCGCTCGAGGAGGACTTGCGGCACATCCTCCCCACGATGCTCGAGCACATCAACTTCGTGGGCCGCTTCGATCTCGATCGCAGGCCGCCCTTCGCGGCCGCCGCGTGATCGATGAAGGAAGGGAGAGACGATGAAGACAGCCAAGCAGGAGGTCCGGGAGATGCTGGAGACCTTGCCGGACAACGTCTCCTATGAGGAGATCCAGTACCACCTCTACGTCCATCAGAAGATCGAGCGGTCTCTGCAGGATGTCGACGAGGGACGGGTCCTCGACCAGGACGAGGTCGAGAAGCGGATGGAGCGATGGCTCGGCGCGTGAGCCGGCCAAGAAGCCGCCAGGTGAAGTGGACTGAGCTTGCCTGGAAGGACTTGGAACGAACCGCCGACTATCTCGCCGAGGATTCGCCCAGCTATGCCGCGGTCTTCGTTCGCGAGGTGAGGGACGCGGCCCGCTTGCTGAAGCTCTTTGCGTTGCGTGGCCGGCAGGTCCCGGAGCTGGAGGACCCGGACATCCGGCAGCTCATCGTGAAGCGGAGCTACCGGTTGATCTACCGGGCGGACGAGAGAGTCGTGTACGTGCTGGCGCTCATACACGGCGCGCGAGACTTGCCGGCGGTCTGGCGGAAGAGAAGCGAGGAGGCAACGGATTGATCCAGGCTCGCAGAGATGAGGTTTGATCTTTGAATCTGTCTCATGTTTTCTGGCTAAAGTATCCAGGGCTCGATGGAAGCCCTGATCAAGTGGCCTCCCGCCGTGATCCCGCATCAGCACAGGATCACGGCCTTGCGACATCGATACCCGTTCCGAGGTCCGGGGCCCATGTCCGCGTCAACCCTCGAAACTCGGTCGTCGCCAGCCCCGCTTCGCCCTCAACCCCAAGGACTACACTGTCCCGCCCCGTGAACGGTTACCCCCGAATTTCCTGTCGAACTCAATCGAGAACTCTCGAACCCTGCGCTGATGCCCGGGCTCGCCGGGCTCACCGAAGTCGTCCAGGCACTTCTGCACGCACATCGACAAGAGACGAACTGAATCAGGTGACAGACCAATGTCGCCCTCAACGCACTCCCGAAGGAGATTCAGTATGGCGTACCTCCCAAAGACCCTGAAAACTGAACGCTTCCCCCAGAACGGCCACTCTGCACCTGCGTAGTCGCCCCAGTCATGGCCGGAGCCAACGGTCTTCGTCAAGCCAACAGTCGTCCCATCTGACGGAGATACAGACAGATAGCCTTCGCAGATCAATGCGACCGTCTTGTCAGTCGGAGGGCAGTTTGAGATCGCAAGCAGCATTAGCGGCGAAGGGAGTGTCTTCCTAGAAGCGAATCTCCTTACCAGTGCGTCACGCACCTCTGGCTCGGGTAGGACACGTAGGGCTGAGATTGCCGAGGAATCCCCTTGCTCAATGGCTTCCACGACACTGGACCAGTCACCTGTCTGCAAGAGAATGAAGAAGCGGACTGTATGCGGCAGATCCGGCCTCGTCTCCAGCAGTATCAATGACAGTAGAGCGAGCAGACAAACGACCTGCGCTAGGGTTCGCACGAATCGACTATGCGCTGCCTTCGACAGATGAGCAGATACAAAAGCGTCAATACTTCTAGCCAACATGTAGCACCAGAATTCGGTTTCAATGGTTAACGGGTCTTGTCCGCATTCACGTACCAAGAGGGCGGACAGCTTCCACCCCCGCACCCTGTGTCATGATTGAACTTGCGGGTCTTTCCCGCTGCTGGACAGGCGTATTCGCACTTGAAACCCCGTTTTTCCACTTTTGTCGGCGGGCAGCCCTCGACCTCGACACATTTGTAGGGAGTTGGCTTGACCAAAGTACAGAGTAAGTAGCCAAGGCCATTTGCGTCGGTTCTTGAGATAGGATTCCCGGCAACGTAGATGTACAGCGCCCCAGTTCTGTGGGTCCGGTAGATCGAAAGACGCCCATTGAGTTGTCGTTGTGGCAGAGGATCGGAACTGATGAAGCGCGCTCGCGGCGGCTCGTACCATCTTGCCCTATAGTAGTACATCCCGCTGCCGGCGTCGTATTCTCTGCCTGTGAAAGTGAAGCCTTTCATATCCCTGGCGCGTTTCACCGTAGCCGAAGGGCGATCCCTGCTGCAGGGATGCGGCGTTGACGCGGTGCGTCGAGAGGCGGATCGGCGACGAAAATCGCTGGATCCCCAAGTGCGAGTCTGAGGCTGCACGGGTGGTGCTGACGAGCCCACCGGCGCGGTGGAAAGCGCGACAGCAGCGAAGGAGGAAGGGGATCCTTCGAGAGAGTCCAGAGAGTCTCTTGTTGTAGGAGAAAGCTGCACCAGAGAGACTCTAGCAGCGAAGGAAGAGAAGCGCTCGGGGTGGCTGCTTGGCCGGCGAGCTTGGGCCCGGAAGTCCCCCGGGAAGCGAGGCTCAGGTTACGGCTCGCCGGCGTCGGCGCTGCCGTCGGTCTCGTGCTTGAGCTGCTCGGTGAGTTCGGCCAGGTCCTCGTCGGCAGCGGGGTCGTCGGAAGCGTTGGTGTGGAGCTCGACGGGGTCGACGGGCTCGACCTGGTGGGCATCTACCTCGGCGGGGTCGGGTCCCTTCGGCTCAAGCCGGGCCGAGGGATGGATGAGGGAGTGCACCTCCTTGAGTTTCCGGATAGCGACCTGGGTGTAGAGCTCAGTGGTAGTGAGCTGGGCGTGTCCGAGCTGGGCCTGGATGTATCGGATGTCGGCCCCGGCCTCGAGCATCAAGGTTGCACAGGTATGTCGAAACAGGTGGCAGCTTCCGAGCTTGCCGAGGTCGGCGGCGGCGACGTACTCGGCGACCAGCGAGAGCGGCTTCAGGGTTTTCCACCAGAAGTCGCCGAGGAGGATCTGCTCCGTTTCTTCGCGCTATCCGACGAGGATGTCACCGAGGTCCGGCGGCAGCGGGGCGCCACCAGCAGACTGTGCTTTGCTCTGAATCTGTGCGCCCTGCGCTACCTGGGCTTCATCCCTGACAATCTTGGGGATGTTCCGCTGCCGGTGGTGGACTACGTGGCGCGACAGCTCGGCCTCGAGGCGGAGGTTGCTGGCTACGGACAGCGAACACCGACCCTCGTCGTCCACAAGCAGCGAGCGCGGGAGTATCTGGGGTTTGAGCGGATGGGCCCCGAGACCGAGTCGGCTCTGCGAGGATGGCTCCTCGATCGTGCACTGGAGCACGACACCCCGGTCGCACTGCTGAGGATGGTCTGTGAAGGCTGCATCGGGAGAAGGTCGTTCGGCCACGGATAACGAGGCTCGAGCGCTTGGTGGCCAGGACCCGCACTGTAGCCGAGGCCGAGATCTACCGTCGTCTCGCTGGACTCCTCACCCCGGAGCGTCGCAGCTTCCTCGATGGTCTTCTCGTCGTCGATGAAGGGACCCATCGCACCCCACTCGCCTGGCTCCGATCAGTGCCGGGCTCGAACAGCCCTGAAGAGATTCTTGACGTTCTCGAGAAGCTCAGGGTAGGAGCCATAATCGTGTTCTTATATACGCTAAGCCGGAGATCCGCATCAGGCCTGCGTTGAGAGGGCTCGATGATCGTCGATGTCCCCTTGGACGCGCGTCCGGCGACGGACGAGGCCCCGGTTCAGCCGGTACTGCCCGTAGAGCAGGACGTTGTCCCAGGCGACCGGGCTGATGTGCTCGAGGAGCGAGCCGTCGATGCCGGCGGCCTCGAGGTCGTTCTCGGCGAGGACCCGC
>JAJFLN010000286.1 GCA_021772705.1 Candidatus Cloacimonadota bacterium
TTGGCAGCACTTCAGCGGGTACTGATCCATGAGATCGCCGAGTCGGCAATCACCATCGAGATCAACCCGTCCTCCAATCTCCTGATTGCCCAGCTGTCCGACCTGGATGACCATCCCCTCTGGGGCCTCTTGTCTACCGAAGGAGATCGGGATCGTGCGTCGATCGAAATCACCGTTGGATCTGACGATCCACTGACCTTTAGCACGGACCTCCTCAACGAGTATCAACTGCTCCACGATTCGATCGTGCTCCGGGGCCAGTCTGTCGTCGAAGCGAACGAACTGTTGGATCGGTTGAAGACGGCCGGCATGGCTTCCCGCTTCACCGTTTCCCGTCGGAAGCGATCGTCGAGACCGACTTCGGAGACGGACCGAACGAGCGATCGATCGCGGCAGGAGAGCCAGAGTTGGGACTTCGTCGAGCATCCCGGGCGAACAGTGAACCTCCTGCCGTATCCCATGCCGTGAAACCGCCTCTGCCACTCAAGACGGGCTGCCGGCGATTCCTTTCGCGTAGAGTTCTTTGTGCGAAGAGCGCCATCCCTACAAATTGGACCCGGCCTCACCTCCTCCGGGCGTGTAGGAACCAGGTATCCTACTGGCGAACCTGCCTCATGGACGCGAGAAGCCAGCATGCAGACGAATGCGTTAGACATCCTCTGCTCCCGTCACGAAGCAGAGCCTCGACCTCCTGCCAGCGGATTGCTCCAGCCGATCGTGCATGGAGCGCCAGTTGTTGCAGACAAGGAGTGCTCCTGTTTCAGCCGGGCAGCGAACGCCGACGGTCTCGGCAGCGTACTCCCAGGTTTCGCAAGCATCGAATACCTCCGAGTCGTTCAAACCTGCCAGCTCGGCGCCGAGCCTCAGTGCTCGGCCATAGTATCTCACTCGGTTGGCACCCGCTTCCGCGTCGAGAACACGAAACCACCGGATGTCCTCCCCCTGAGCAAAGCAGAATGGCAATTCGCCGCGCTCCAGCAGCGCCACTGCACGTCGTCCCTGCGCCGAGCGAAGCAGCTCTTTCAGGAGCAAGTCGATTCCCACGACTAGCCAGTCTCCACTCGACCCCCGTTCGGGGCTGCTCACGACCGACGCCATGCTCAAGACGGGGCGCTCCGGCCAGGTGGAAAAGTCATTGTGCCAACCAATCCGTTCGGGACGGTTGAACGGTTCCGAAACTGATGCAGTTGGCAGCATCTCCGTCTCTACTATCAGACTTCCATCTTCGGAAACCTCGAGTGGCTCCCCGAACTCGCGGGCAAGGTCTGTCAGCGAGGTACCTCCATCGTCGAATGGCTGAAACTCCAGAATATAGGACCATCCCTGCCGGCGGATCTCATCCTTTATCCTGGTTCCAAATGGTGTCATCTCTGTTCGGCTTTTGCCCATAGCGCACGTCCCGAGCCGCAGCCGGCATGCCTACCTCCTCGGTTTCTTCCTCTTCGGGGCAGGCCAGGCGTGGGGCATCCTTGATGATCACGGAGTTCACAGGGGCCACAGATCACTGGGGCTTTGGATGGAAAGGACCTCTGTGTCATCTGCGACCTCTGGGTTCTCAGTGTAACTTTCCGTGACGTTCCCTGACAGGAGTTGGGGAACTCGGCTTTTCATCTGTTTTGCCACCATGTCCGAAAACAGCCAGACGGGAGTCGATTGGGGCACTATAATCCTGTGCAATGCTAGACCCCAACACCTGCTACAAGGCCCTGACAGCGAAGGATGTCAGATTCGATGGCACCTTCTTCGTGGCTGTGTCGACGACGGGTATCTACTGCCGGCCGGTCTGTACGGCCCGGACGCCGAGGCGTGACCGATGCAGCTTCTTCAGGACTGCCGCTGAGTCCGAGAAGGCCGGCTATCGGGCCTGCTTCCGTTGCCGTCCCGAGCTGGCCCCGGGCCGCGCCAAAGTGGACGCCGGACCCTGGCTCGTCTCGCGAGCTGTGGCTCGGATCGAGAGCGGGTTTCTGGATGAAGGGGGCGTGGAGGAGCTGGCCCGGGAGCTGGGGGTTACAGGCCGCCATCTCAGACGGGTGCTACTGGCCGAGCTGGGCATCACCCCTGTCGAGCTGGCCCAGTCGCGCCGCCTGGCCATGGCCAAGCAGCTGCTACAGGACACGGCCCTCGGGTTGACCGATGTGGCCTTCGCCAGCGGGTTTCAGAGTGTCCGGAGATTCAACGGCCTGTTCCGGCAGCGGTTCGGTCGATCTCCCTCGGATCTGAGATCCGCTGGAGACAGCCGGGGGGCGGGACAAGACGTGGAGCTGCGAATGGACTTTCGGCCCCCGCTGGACTGGGAGTCCCTGCTGCAGTTCCTGCGGGGCAGGGCCATTCCGGGAGTGGAACAGGTGGAGGATGGCGAGTATCGCCGAACTGTGAGCATTCGAGGCCGCCAGGGGGCGTTGCGTGTGCGCCGTGGCAGTGAAAGATCCCTGGTGGCCACCCTCTCCCTGTCCCTGGTGGGGGAGGTGGGCGGCCTGGTGACGCGGCTGCGTCATTTGCTGGATCTCGATTCACGGCCGGCGATCATCGACGGGCATCTGGCGCAGGACTCACTCCTGACCGACCTGGTTCGCCG
>JAJFLN010000287.1 GCA_021772705.1 Candidatus Cloacimonadota bacterium
ATGGATGCGGGCATCCATAGTGGGGCGAACGGATCCGGAATAGGCCAGGGGACCCCCTACGGGACATGCACCCAAGCACCGATTGCCCTTCGGTCGATGGCACCGTAGTATGAAGTCTCGACCGCCGTGATGGCCGGTCCGACGCAATCGACCTGAGAACAATCTCCCGGGAGCCTGAATCCACATGAACAAGATCTTGATAACCGGAGGCGCCGGGTTTGTCGGCTCGAACCTGGCTCGCGCTCTTCTGGACGATGGCCATGAGGTCGTGATCCTGGACAACCTGACGCGGGCGGGAGTCAGGTCCAACGCTCAGTGGCTGAAGACGGGGCCGGGAAAAGAGAGACTGACGGTCCGCAAGGGGGACGTGCGACGTTCTGGAGACGTGGTTCGGTCGATGGCGGGAGTGGACACGGTCTTTCATCTGGCTGCCCAGGTGGCTGTCACGACGTCGGTGACGGAGCCCCGGAATGATTTCGAGGTCAATGCCTTGGGTACAGTCAACGTGCTGGAAGCTGTCAGGCAGATGAAGGAATCCCCTCGCCTCGTGTTCACCTCCACCAACAAGGTGTACGGAGGCTTGGAGCATCGGAAAGTCAGGAAGAGCCAGCACCGGTGCAGGTTCAGCGACGGAATTGATGGTATCGCCGAGTCCGAGCCGCTGGACTTTCATTCTCCCTATGGTTGCTCCAAGGGGTCGGCGGATCAGTACGTCCGGGACTATGGCCGTATCTACGGTCTCAAGACCACCGTGCTTCGCATGTCATGCATCTACGGCACCCGTCAGTTCGGGACCGAGGATCAGGGATGGGTCGCCCACTTCATGATCCGGGCGGCCCAGGGACTTCCGGTCACGGTTTACGGTGACGGGAAGCAGGTGAGGGACATTCTCTATGTGTCGGACTTGGTCCGAGCCTTCAAGTCGGCTGCCAGCGCCATGGATCGGGGGCCTGGAGGGGTGTTCAACATCGGTGGCGGCCCGAACAATACCCTCTCTCTGCGGGAACTCCTGGAGGCCTTGAAGAGTCTCTACGGCCGCAAGGTCAAGGTGAAGTACGGCGAGAGCCGGCCGGGGGACCAGCCGATCTACGTGAGTGACATCGACCTGGCCAGGCGCCGGCTGCGATGGCAGCCCAAGATAGATGTCGCCCGGGGGCTCGAGCTGCTGTCTGAGTGGGTTCCCGAGGCGATTCGTCTCTCTTCTTGACGGATCCGAGCTGGGTGGGCGTGGCCTTCGTCATGGCGTGAAGATCTGAGCTTGCAGACCACTGTAAGGGCTCACCTTCACAGCCCAAACTGTCGAATCGAGTCATGGCCGGAAACTCGGTGTCTCCTGGCCTGACCCCTTTCGCCAACTTCATGAAACTGTCTGCATTCCCTCACTCCTGGTTCGACTCAATTCCACCGGCCTCCTCGGCCCGACGGGTCTCCGTTCTGGCCCTGGCCATGCTGCTTCTGGGCGGGGCCGGGGCGTTGAAGGCAGCGATCCCGATGCTCGACAGCCCCATGGCCTATGTCCTGGAGCGGGGTACTGCCGAGGCTACTTTGACCAAGGAGAAGATCAACGACACCCTCGATATCTTCGGGGTCAAGGATGACATCGTGGCGGGACTCAATCCCGCCACATTTGACCTGGGTGCATTGGGCGACCTGGATGGCTGGCGTACTACGGTGAACTTCGGGCTCTCGGATCGGATGCTGCTGCGCTATCAGGGCAAGCGTCACGACCTTGACTTCGGCCGGGGCAAACTGAAGCGAGTTGGGGAAGAGTTGGCCATGCGAGTGGTCGTCTTGCGGGAAACCGATTCCCGGCCCGCCATCAGTCTGGAGCCCGTGTTTCGAGCGAATCGCGGCAGCGGCCTCTCTCGAACCTTCGCATCCATCACAGCCTTCGGATTGACGATCACGCCGGCGACTCCCGTCACTCTGGAGTTCGGGGGTGTCAAGGATGAGACCTATGCCTTGCGCGCCCTCTTCAGCAAGCGCCTGGGAGAAGACGCCTTGGTGTCGCTCTGGGGCGAGTACGGCTCCACCAACGTGGGGAGCGAACTGAAGACCAATCTGAACATCGCCGAGATCAGACGAATCGTGGATGCCCTGGAGTACAGCTCGCACCAGATGGTGCTGGGAGCCGGCGGGCACTACTTCTTCAATGACCGCCTGATCGCCTATGGCGAGTACCAGCACTACTCGATAGACCGGAGCATCAACAGCAAGATCGCCGGTGTGGTCGACACGAACGACACGTTCAAGGCACGGCTGAGTTACGGCTTCTCTCCCGTTGGGTGGGTCAGTCTGGAGGGGCTCTACTTCTCCAACAATCTGGGGGGCGAACTGCCCTTCGTTTTCAACGAACTCAGCGCAAACCGGTTCGACAGAGTCTATGGCTACGTCGGGCTGGGAGTGACATTCCAGGTGTCCTATGATGATTGACCGATTGCCAGGAGTGATGAAGCGGGGATGGGTGTTGGGGCTGGCGATCATCGCTTGCTTCATCAGCTCCGATGTCCTGGCCCAGAGCCCGATCATCCTCTCAACTGGACTCGAAACATCCTCCTCCCGGTCCAGGAGCGGTTACTCCACGACCATCGTGCCACTTGCCGGACGGGGACCTGGAGGTTTCTCCTCCGGACCTGGCGACGGCTGGGTTCGCCGATCCGACAGGACAGCAAAGACCGGCCAGTGGGTTCAGCGGGGAGTGGATGGGGCGCAGGTTGGGTCCGTGGCGCCCCTGGCACCTCTGACACTGTCCGGGGTGATCGAGCAACCCCCTCCGAGAGCTGCCGGTTTGCTGGAAGGGCGGACCACCGTCGCAGACGTCTCCAGTGTTCTGACAGGGCTTCCCCTGCAGCTTCCGCTAGGCCACGCCATCGTGGAACCCCTTCAGCCATTCGGCTATGAGTTCTTCGAGTCCGAGGGCGCGCCGATGGAGAAGACGGGCTCCATGTCTGTGTCGGGGGACTACAGAATTGGACCTGGAGATGTGTTGACCGTTCATGTCTGGAACCGGCTCACGGACGAGCACTTTGCCGTGGAGGTCAACCGGGATGGCCGTATCGCGGTTCCTCGAGTGGGAGAACTATTCGTTCTCGGTCTCGAGTACGGGAGCCTGTCGGGCTTTCTAAAGAAGGAGATCTCCCGATACCTGACCGACGTCAACGTCAGTGTCGTACTGGCCCGGCTGCGGACGTTTCAGGTTTTGGTGACCGGTGAGGTCAAGCGTCCCGGAATGGTCAACGTGAGCGCCGTCAACACGGCCCTGGATGCCTTGCTGGCCTCTGGAGGGCCCAGCTCCCGAGGAAGTCTGAGGGGTGTCGTCCTGCGTCGAGGCGGCAAGAGCGTGGCCGAGGTGGACTACTACGAACTTCTGCTGTCGGGCAAGCGAGGATCCGATCCGAGACTGCAAACGGGAGACGTACTCTTTGTCCCCGTGATCGGAAAGACTGCCGCCATCGCCGGTATGATCAAACGCCCGGCCATTTACGAACTCAGGGCCGGGGACAGTCTGGACACTCTGGTGGGCTACGCCGGAGGGCTATCACCGGCAGCATACCCCAAACGGATCATCCTGTTCAGGACGAACAAGTCCGGAGAGCGCCGGATCCAGGACGTGCGGCTCGATGGTAACTGGAAAGAGCGGGCCTCTTCGCTGAAACTCCAGGATGGCGACGTGGTGCAGGTACCTCGAATCACGACGGTCATCAAGAACGGCCTTACTCTCCGGGGGAACGTGGAGCGGCCCGGACAGTACCAGTGGCGCCAGGGGATGCGGCTTCGAGAACTGATTCGGATGGGTCATGATCTGAAGCCTGGCACGCTCATGTCCCGGGTCGAGATCCTACGGGTTCGGAAGGTGCCACAGGGCATGGAGTTCAACCGGGGTATCAAGACCGAGACCATCAGAGAATTGCTGACAGTTCACCTGGGCCGGGCTCTCAAAGGAGAGGGGGGGAGCAACGTTCCTCTGGCGCCCCTGGACGACGTGAACGTTCTCTCCATCAGAGATGCCGGCCCAGTGCCCCAGGTGACGATCTCGGGACAGATCAAGCGGCCTGGCGACTACGAACTGGCTTCAGGAATGCGGGTGAAGGACCTGGTGTTCATGGCCGGCAACGTGGCAGCTGGCGCCCATGTCGGGCGGGCGGAGCTGGTCCGGCGAAAGCAGGGCGGCGGGTACAAGGTCAGAGCCATCGATCTGCGACTGGCTCTGCTAGGGGACCGGGCCCACGATGTACTCCTGGAGAACTTCGATCGTCTGGCGGTGCATACGGATCCGGACTTGACGGAACGGATTGAGGTTGACCTGAGCGGAGAGGTCCGCTATCCGGGCAAGTATCTGGTTCGCAAGGGTGCGAGATTGTCCGATGCGGTGACCCGTGCCGGAGGATTCACCGAAGAGGCTTTCCTTCCCGGTGCTGTGTTCCGCCGGCAGAGCGTGTTCCTTCGTCAGGAGGAGCAGAAGCGCCGGTTCATTCAGGAGCAGCGAAAGATCATTGCCGGAGAGAAGGCCGCCGCGACTCGTCTTCCCGATGGATCGGTGCCGCTGGTGAATCCCGATGCATTCCTGGCAGAGGCAGAAGAGTTGCTGAGTCGGCTGGAGCAGTCCCCGGCAGCCGGGCGGCTGAGTCTGAAGATCTCGCCTCTTGATTCGTTGAGGGGAACTACAGAGGACGTGTTTCTGGAGGGGGGGGACCGTCTCAGGGTTCCCCGACCGCCTTCGGAGGTGTCCGTGGCCGGCGAAGTGTTCTCCCCCAGTTCGTTCCTCTTCCACCCCAACGGAACAGTGGGAGACTACCTGGGACTTGCCGGCGGCTATACATCACGGGCCTGGGCCGATCAGACTTTCGTGATCCGAGCCGACGGCAGCACGGTTTCGGCCAGTCAAAGAAGGCGGGATCGAACGGGATGGGACGGTCTTCACCTGGGAGCACCCCGGCAGGATGAGTCCTTCCAGGAAATGCCCGTACAGCAGGGCGACGCGATATTCGTCCCATCGGACTACCG
>JAJFLN010000288.1 GCA_021772705.1 Candidatus Cloacimonadota bacterium
AGTTTTCCCGATCCGTTCGTCCTGAGCCTGTCGAAGCATGTCCTGAGCTACGCCGAAGGGGATGAATGGAGCGGGCGGCCATATCGTCTGAGCCTGCCGAAGCATGTCCTGAGCTACGCCGAAGGGGATGAATGGAGCGGGCATCCATAGTGGGGCGAACGGAGGAGGGGACCCCCTGGGTGACATGCTCCCGGAGAACAGGGTCTTCTCGCTCCCAGAGCCGGGTTTGTGATAGTATCTCGGCAGATCCGGACCGGCATTTGCCCGTATCCGGTTTCTGTTGTTACCTCTCTCTCCATTCCATGGCGAATCTGAGCGAAAAGCTGCGGACCGAAGCGGGTCGTCTGGCCCCGGAGGCCTGTTGCGCCTCCTGGGAATTGCATGCCATCGAGCTTCTTCTTGGCGACGGCCAGGGAAGTCTGAGTCCCTGCGGCGACGCTGTCGTCGAGCGTATCAGGATGCTAGCGGAGCAGCTGGGACTGGGGTGCGAGACTCGCCGCCTTCGCCGCCGCCTCCTCCGGGAAGCGACACGTCCGCCCCGTGATGATACCGGGACGGATCGGCACGTGGTCCGCATAGTCGCGGACGGCTCAGAGCGACGCAGACGGGGCCATCTGAAGCGCTGTTGCCGTGGCGCCGTGCTTCGGGGCGCCTTCGTCCGTGGGGGATATCTGGGTACTGAAGGGCACTTCGAGGTGTCGCCGAGGTCCAAGGAGCTAGTGACGCTTCTGCTTCGAACCCGGATTCCTTTCCGCCAGACATGCCGGAACAGCCGATCCGTTCTCTATCTGAAGGACAAGGAAGTCATCGCCGAGGTGGTAGGCACCATGGGCGCCTTCGAGACGATGCTCGCCCTGGAGGATCTGCTGGTGACACGGCGTATGCGAAACGATATCAATCGAGTGGTGAATTGCGAGCTGGGAAATCTATCTCGGGTCAGCAGAAGCGCGGTTTCCATGCTTGAGGACATCCGGAAGCTGGACGAAGAATGGGGCCTCGAGTCCCTGCCCGCCAGACTTCTGGAAGTGGCTCAGTTGCGCACTCGACATCCCACAGACAGCTTGCGAGAGCTGGCCCGGAAGACCCGGCCCGCCATCAGCAAGTCAGGGATGCAGCACCGTCTCGAAGAGATCGCCCGCTTGGCGGCGGAGTTGCGGAGGCAGCACCCATGAGGAAGATGGTAGGCCATGCCCGAGATCTGCTGAGGCTGGCGCAGGAGTTCAATCTGGAAGAGATCGATCTCGAGGTGGATGGAATCCGCTTCCGTGCATCACGGACGTCCCGGGCACTGGGTTCCTCCAGTGACGTGGCGACTTCTGTATCTGCCGTCGCCGAGCCCTCAGCTGACGGGCCCGCGGGCGGTGCGGAGGGCATGAGGGAAGCATCGGCCCCGGCTAGCCGGGGAGGGCTCACGAAGATCGCCAGCCCCATGATCGGCATCTTCTACGCGGCTTCGTCTCCCGACAAACCGCCCTACGTCGCAGTCGGAGACACGGTGGAGCCCGATACGGTGGTCTGCATCGTGGAAGCCATGAAACTGATGAACGAGATCAAGGCCGGAGTTCGGGGCAAGATCGCGGAGTGCAGTGTGGGCAACCAAACTCCCGTCAAGGCCGGACAGGTGCTCTTCCGGGTCGATCCGGCCTGACCCGAGGACTCATGGGGAAAAGAGTCCGCTGTCTGCTGATACTCCTGCTGGGAATCTCCCTGGTTCTCGGGGGAGTCACCTCCTCGGCGGAGGCGGCCGTGACGAGCCGGAACATGAGTATCGAGGCGCTCAAGTCACGGGTCTCCCAATCCCCGAATGATCTGAAAGCCCGCTACCTCCTGGCCCGGAAGCTCGCCGCGAAACAGCGGTGGGCCGAGGCCGTGGGCCACTACCAGGCCATCCTGGCCCTGCGCCCAGTTCCAGCCGTCATGTTCCACCTCGGCATTGCCCTGGCCAAGCTGGGGGACTTGCAGAACGCGGTCTTCCAGTGGGACGCCATTATCAAGAAGTACCGGCCCAACAACCTGACCACCCTCGGTTACCTGGGACTGGCTCTGCACAAGCTGGCCCGATCCCAGGAGAACCAGTCCCGGCAGTTCGAGCTGCATCGCTCGTCCCTGGAGTACTTCAAGCGCATCCTGAGGCTGGAGCCGGGGAACATGAAGGCTCGCATCTACGCGGGGGCCGAGTACATGAAGCTGGGACGGCCCAAACAGGCTGTCGATCAGTGGGTCCGGGCGGTGCGAGCAAATCCTAAGTCGATTCAGGCCTGGGTGCTGTTGACCAAGGGCCTGGCGAGATTGCGGCAGCTTGACAAGGTCCGGCTGGCGATCCGGAAGATTCTGACTCTCGACCCTTCCAACGTCTTTGCCAGAAAGCTGCAGGCCAGGCTGGATCGGCTGAAACCGGACGAGGCTGTGGTGGAAGATCCGATCCCCGTGAGTGTCCCCGGTGGCAGAGGGATGGATGATGGCGGTCCTGTCACTTCGCCGGGAGTGGATCCCAATTCGCCGGATGAAGGCGGCTTGGCGCGGGATCCACTGGACAGTCCGATCCCCAGGATCGAGGAGCCGGATCCCTTGGCCGATCCGTCGCCCCTGGGCAGTCCCATGAACCTACAGGCCGAGCAGCTGTTCCTGGATGGTCTGGACTACAAGGAGCGGGGTAACTTCGAGAAGGCGCTTTACTCCTTCCTGCAGGCCATCGACATCGATCCCAAGTTCAGCCAGGTCTATCTGCAAGTGGGAGAGGTCTACCTCTCTCTGGCCCGGCTGGCGCCGACGAAGAACCAGTTCGAGGAACGGATACAGCTGTCCATTCAGGCGTTGAAGCAGGTGGGGGAGTTCACTCCTGGATCGCTGCTGGCTCATGCCTCCCGGGCCAAGGAAGTCCTGGTTACCCGTCTCCAGAAGCAGGGCTTCTCTGGATACCACCTCTCGACGGCCAAGAGGGCCCTGGATGACGACCGGCCGGAGGATGCATTCGAGGAGTACGTGCTCCTCCTCTCCAACGCCGTGTTCAAACCCGACGTCTTCTATGACCTGGGACTGATTGTCCCGAAGCTGACGGGGGGGAACATGCAGGACCTGCAGTTCTTCCTCGAGGAGCTCTACGAGCAGCATCGGGACAGCTACCTGGTGGAGTACCTGCTGGGCAAGACCTATCTGCGGCTCGGCAAGCTCAACGAGGGCAAGTCCTTCGAGGAGAAGTTCATCGACCACGCCGAGATACTGGCGACTCACGTGACGCGGTACATCGAGCAGTCGGGAAGCAAGGACACGGACCCGGTGGATCTCTTCGTCTCCGCCAGGCTGCTCATCAAGCGACAGGACCGCCGGGCAGCGGTACAGCGACTGAGTCTGTTCCTGAAGAAGGCCGACAAATCGAGTCCCTTCTACTCGGAGGCGTTGAAGCTACGGACCTCTCTGGGGGAGATGCTCGACGCCGGCCAGTCGAAGGGGTTCGCCGAGGAGAGGGATGCCCTGGTCAGCGAGTTTCCTCGGTTGAAGGCCATCTTCGGTGAGCACTTTAAGATTGAACACCTGGACGCAAAGCTGCCGGAGGACCTGAAGGTCTTCCTGACCAATCACCCTGAGAACATGCTGGCTCGTTACCTGGTTGCCTGGGTGACGCGGGTGAATGCGCCCAAAGCCGGCATGATGCAGCAGGACCTGGAGCAGGAGGCAGAGGATACCTTCACGGACCTGCTGGGCCAGAAGAGCAGCAATCCGGACTGGCATCTGGAGGTCGGTCTTCACTCTCTCCGGTGGAGGTTGCCCGACATCGGCCGCGCACACCTGAAGGTGGCGGGAGACCTGTTGATCTTGCGAGGGCGCCTCCGGTCGACGCGCCACGCCAATCGGGTCCTGGAGGAAGCATCCCGGTTCATCGGGACCGGCTCCCTGGACGAAGCGGCCATATTGCTCAAGCAGGCACGGATACTGGACATACAGAGCCTGAATTACTTCCTCATCCGGTCCCGATTCCTGTTTCACAAGGGCCGGTCGGCTGACGCCTTGTACTGTCTCGTGGAGATGGTCTCTGTTGCCCTGGGAGACCACTGGTTCCGGCTGGTGGTGTTCACCGATCTGGGTCTGATCCTGTTCCGGGCAACCTTGCTGGCCTTGCTGCTCCTGTCGGCGTTGCTGGTGGTCCGCTACTACGAGGACCTCCACCACCTGTTGATGGAGCTGTGGCAGCAGCGGGGGCTGTTGCTCCCGTTTTCCCTGGCCATAGCGGTCTTCCTCGTCATGGTCTTCCCCACCGGGCTGGTGGTGTTCCTGCCTCTCTTGACCTGGCCCATGTTGCGCCAGGATGAGAAGCGTTCATTCCTGCTTCTCCTGGGATTGCTCATGGTGGTGCCCGTCATCCTGCCCGTGAGTCTCTCGGACAACTTTGACCTCCTGAGGCAGGCCGAGCAGGTACGGTCCGGACAGATCAGCGAGGCCCGGGTGTTCTTCGAGGATTTCCTCTCCACTCATCCCGCCGATTTCAACGCCACGTATCTCCTCGGTCTCGTCGGTTTGATGGAGGGCGATGAGGCGGGTCTCAAGTCGGCCCGCAAGATCTTCTCGGGCCTGGCGACACGAAACCCTGATGAGTCGGGTCCCCTGGTGAACCTGGGCAACCTGGAGGCCCGGGCGGGCAATTCGGCGGAAGCGCTGGAGTTCTACAACAAGGCCCTGGCGAAGAACCCGGCCAACACCTGGGCCCTGCATAACATTGCCACCATCTACGGAAGAGCTGGTCAGACGGAGAACGAGGACAAGAACCTCAGATGGGCTCGAAGTGTGGCCCGAGGACCGGAGCAGCTGGCTCGATTCGAGGCGGCCAGCCTGCCGTCGTCTCGCGCTCTGCTGATGAACTACCCCCTGGACGATGAGAAGCTGGACAGCTACTTCACCATGGCCGGGACCTTCGGGATGCTGGCTCTGAACGGACCGGTAGTGTTCTTCCTCTGCTGGTTCCTCTTCGGCGGTGGGCTGGTGGGGTTCTTGATCTTCACCCGGGAGCGTCTCGACGTGGTCATGCGGCGCTGCCATCACTGCATGCGCATCATCTGCAACAACTGCCAGAAGGTACAGGACCAGAAGGCCTACTGTGCCATCTGCGTGGACCCGAAGAGCCGGGAGAAGGTCAGTGCCCGGGATCGGCAGAAGCGGATGCGAGAGAAGGCATTCAAGAAGGCTGCCGCCTTCAACCTCATCTTCCCGGGCAGCGGATTCGTGTTCACTGGAAACGCACTCCTGGGCCTCTGTTCGGCCGTGCTGTTCCTCTGCCTGGCCATGGCCGCCGCTTCCAAGGGAGGCTGGCTCTCCAATTTCCTGTACACACCGGTGGACATGGCTCCCGTCATGGCGATCCAGATGGGTCTGACACTGGTCGCTCTGGCCTGTTTCGCCCTGCTTCAGGCCGCCTTCTTCCGCTTCCGGGATCGGGTCAGCTGACCTCCCACTAGAGCGAGCGGTACATCGTCTCGATGCTGTCGAAGTACTTGAGGTACTCTGAGATGACCTGCCAGGCGACCATGGAGATAACCACGATCAGGATCATGGGTCCCAGGGCGTTGAGGAGCATGGAAGTGACCGTGTCGGCCTCGGACTCGTAGAGGTCGGCCAGCCGATCGAGCTGAGCTTCCGTTTCTCCCGTGGTCTCCCCGGTCGACAGCATTCCCGTGTAGGACTTGGGGAAGATCTGACAGTCAACGAAGGACTCCGACAGGGGCTTGCCAGCCCGGATGCCCTCGACGGCGGGACCCATGGCGAGGATGAAGTAGCTGTTCTCCGTTGCCTGGGCGGCCACTCCGACGGCTCGATCCGCTGAAAGGCCGGCGGACAGCATCATCGACAGAGCCTGGGAAAACCGGGCGATGGCGAGCTTGAGCATCAGCGGGCCCAGCTTGGGAAACCCGATGAGCGACTTGTGGACCCTGTACCGGAAGGCCGAGTTGGTGCGCATGTTGACGGAGAAAGCTCTGTAGCCGGCGAAGAGCAGGAGGAGGGCCACCAGGGGGACGGCCAGCTGCTGCAGGTAGACCGAGAACCCGCCCTTGAAGGCGGCCGGGATGGGGCCGAGAAGGATGGCGATGGAAGCCACGAAGACCGGGTAGGCCAGAGCCTTCTGGACCTCGAGGAGTCGTTTTCTGCGCCTGTTCAGGATATCGATGATCCTGTCGAAGCAGACGTCGAGCTTGCCCGTTGCCTCTCCCTGCTCGATGAGGGACATCACGATGGGTGGAAAGGCCTGAGGGATGGCCTTCAGGGCCGACATCAGGGGCTCGTTGCGGCGAACCATGAACTCTTCCAGGACGAGCACGACCTGTTCCAGCTGGCGATCCGCCACCTGCTCCCGCAGATGGCCCAGACCCTGAGTGATTGGCACGCCAGCTTTGAAGAGGTTGGCCAGCTGCTGGAAGAAGAGCAGCTGTTTCTTGATTGGCAAAGGCTTCATAGCGTTCTCAGTGTACCGGCGAGGCCCGGGCCTGTCGAGATCCGCACAATTGATCTTCTTCGTCGATCTGCTTCTCTTCCTCCTGAGACCGTATTATGGTACTTTTCACCTGCTGGATTCTGGCCCGCCAGATCCGTGGCCGCCCGCGCACTGGGGAGCGGGACAGAGACAACGGAGAACAGGTGAAATGAGTCCCATTCGAGTTCTGATCGTCGATGATTCGCGCCTGATGCGGAATCTCCTCACGTCCATCATGCAGAAGGACCAGGAGATTCAGGTCGTTGGGGGTGCTGACAACGGTGTCGAGGCCCTGGACAAGATCCGGGAGCTGCAGCCAGACGTGGTCGCCCTGGACCTCAACATGCCCGTCATGGACGGGGTGACGGTACTCAAGGAAGCCAAGACCCGGCAGCTGCCGACCACGTTCCTGGTCATCTCTTCCCTGGCCAAGGAGAACGCTCAGATCACTCTGGAAGCCATCAGCGCCGGGGCAATCGACTTCATCACCAAGCCTCCCCAAGCGCTCAATATCGAGCAGTTGTCCGAGGAGATCATCAGCAAGATCCATGTGGCCAATGGGGTTCAATCTCGAAATCGGGCAGGGCAGACACCCGCGGCCCTGACGGACACTCCACCACCTCCGGAACCGATCGCGGGAATCGGGCTAGAGCGTCCCCAGAGGGCTGTCCTTCAGGCCGTCCGGTCCGAAATCGGTCTCAGCGTCTTTGGTGGCTCATCGGGGTCCATTCAGACTCTGCGGAAGATCATCCCCTATCTCAGGGGCGATCTGGCTTCCTCCGTGGTTCTCGTCCTGCCCTTGCCGCCATTCTTCGTGACCCAGTTTGCTCTGGAACTGGAGAAGTCCTCGCCCATCCCTGTGGTGGAGGTCACGGAGAACACGACCCTCGACGTGGGCAAGGTCTATGTCTGCCCTGGAGGCAGGAACAACATCATTCTCGTCAAGGACGATGATCGAGTCTTCTTCCGCTCCATCGAGAACGTCACGGACAAGATCTACACCCCGTCGATCGACGTGTTCATGGAAACGGCGGCGGTCATCTTCCAGGAGAAGTGCCAGGGAATCATCATCAGCGGTACGGGCAATGATGGAGTCTCGGGTTTGACGGAGATTCGATCTCGCGGTGGAAAGACTTACTGTGAGGAGGCCGCCAGCGCCGTTGCAAAGCAGCTTCCCGAAGCTGCCTTGGAGTCCGGGGTCGTCGAGAAGGCTCTCGATATCCCCTCCATCTTGAGGCTCCTCAAGTAGTTCCTCGGGCCTCTGCGAGGCAGGTGCGGCGCCCTCGAGACCAGCCTGATTTTCTCCCTCCTTGCACAGCGGGATGGGTTGCCTTAATGCATGATCCTTGATGGGATCATGATCGAGAGGACACTTCGACATACCTTCGCCGGCCTCTTGCTGATGTGCGGACTCCTGACCCTGAATGTCTGGTCCGAAAGGAGTCAGCCCGATTCCGAGACCGAGAAGATCCTCCGGGTGCTCTCCTCGGCGCCGAAAGCACAGATCGCACCCACCTTCCAGACCCTGTCCGAGCTGGCCGGCACGGCCGACCCGTTCCTGGGTTCCTACTTCAGCTACACCGAGATGGTGGAGGTGCAGTCTCGCCGTGAGCTGGCTCGGGCTGCCAGCAAGAGCCGGAGCTTCCTGCGGCGCCTGGTCTCCAGCGGCATGGATGGGACCTTTCATCTCGTCTCCCCCAGGGTTCGAAAGGCCCGCTCTCAGAAGGAGGCTCGCCAGGCACGGAAGCTCTGGGAGAAGCAGTACAAGACCTACCGGAAGGCTGCCGTCGACCGGTTGAAGACCCTGCCCATCGACAAGAGCCGAACAGCCGTGGTGGTCAGCAAGTCCGGCTATCTGGCCTACCTTGTCGACCTGGACAAAGAGGTGGCGCTCCTCTATCTGCCCATCGCCTACGGGGCCAACCCCTACGGGGAGGAGAAACTTCGGTTCGGCGACTGCCGGACCCCCTCCAGTGAGAACGCCAGGATCGTCAGCAAGGTTCCGATCTCCAGGGACGACATGAACGGCTACTGGATTGGAGTCGAGATTCCCGTGCCGGGCCGGCCCGGGGCCTACTGGAGCCGGGGAGGCAACATGGGACTCCACGGCACGCCCTACAGATCCACCCTGGGGACCAAGGCGTCCCACGGTTGCGTCCGGATGTACCGGGAGGATTCGAAGCTGCTGGCCCGTTACGTCCAGGTTGGAACGCCGGTGGTCATCTGGCCCTGACCGGGATCCTCCGCCGATCCTGCCCACCGCAGCCGAAGTCTGAACCCGGGCAACAGGGACGCCCGTGTCACTCTTCGTCCGTGCTCCCGATCTCGATGCTGTTGGACCCGATGATGGAGGAGTAGAGCCGGGCAGTTCCCGTCTTCTTGCGGCTCTGGGTACGGTAGTCGATCTTCAGGAGGCCGAACCTCGGGGCAAAGCCCTCGAGCCACTCGAAGTTGTCCAGGAGGGACCAGTGGAGGTAGCCTTTCACTGGAACACCGTCTCGCATGGCCCGGGCCATTGCTTCCAGGTGGCTCTGGAGGAACCCTGGGCGTTGCAGATCCCGGGCGTCTGCCATGCCGTTCTCGGTCACGATGATGGGTAGCTTGTAGCTCTTCCAGGTCTCCATCAGCACCCGGTAGAAGCCCTCGGGATAGATCTCCCAGCCCATGTCCGTGACCGGGGCTCCTTCTGGGACGAGGCGATCCACCAGCCCCGGTGTCTTCACATTGAACTTGACCAGATCCCGCGAGTAGTAATTGACTCCCACGTAGTCGAGGGTCGGCTCTCCGGCGTGGATTCTCTCATTCAGATGGGGCAGGCCGGGAACATTCAGCAGGAGCTTTCCCCCAGTGATGGCAATCATGAATGCCCGATTGAAGGAGAACGCGCTGAACCGGGCCGCCACGTGGTCCAGCGGGTTGTTCCGCCTCGCCGGCTGGAAGACCCGCAAGTGCTTGGCCACGCCGATGAGGGTCGCCTTGCCGTCGCCGTCGATGTCCACGGTGTCGGCTTCTCTGAGTGCCCTGAAGGCAGCCACGTGGCCCTTGGCCATCCGGGCCATCACGTTCGCTGCCCGGCCCATTCCCTTTTGACCCGGCGGGAAGAGCCCCACGGCGTGGGCGGCGCCCAAGTAGACAACAGGTTCGTTGAGGGTGCACCAGAGGTCGACCTTGTCTCCGAGCCGTTCGCCGGCGAAGCGTGCGAAGCGCTCGAATCGAGCCACGATGTTCTTGCTCGACCAGCCTCCCTGATCCGAGAGCCACTGAGGCAGGGTGAAGTGGAAGAGGGTGACCATGGGGGTCAGACCGTTTTCATGGCAGGACTCCAGCACCGAGCGGTAGTGGTTGATCTGCGCCTCATCGAACCGGCCCTCCTCCGGCTCGATGCGAGCCCACTCGATGCTGAAGCGGTAGGCGTTGTGGCCCATCTGCCGGGCCAGCTTCAGATCCTCGGCATACCGGCGGTAGTGATCCGAGGCTCCCCCGGACCGGTCGCCGTTGGCGATGTTCCCAGGCTGCTTCTCCCACTCCCACCAGTCCGAATTCTTGTTGTCCCCTTCGGTCTGATGGGCCGCTGTGGCCGTCCCCCAGAGGAAGCCATCGGGAAACTGGAACAACTCGCCGGCGGAGGCGGTGGCAGCAGAGGCGACCATCAAGGTCACTGTTGTCAGAGCGGTCAGCAGGGTGATTCGGATCATGAAAACATCGCCTTCCCTGGGGCTCGCGGAGGTCGGAGCCGAACCGGACATCTCGTCGATGGCCAAGCCAGGCAGGATACTGCATGGAGGGGAGATCCGTCAAATCCCTGCGCCCGTTCGGGGTGCATGTCACCCAGGGGGTCCCCTCCTCCGTGCGCCCCCCAATGGATGGGGGCCACCCGAGGGGGGCGGCCCGGGCCGGGATAGGCCCGG
>JAJFLN010000289.1 GCA_021772705.1 Candidatus Cloacimonadota bacterium
TGGCCGAGGAAGCCCGGGATCTGACTCCCTTCAGAATCGGCCAGCCCAAGCCGGGTCTCGTCGTGGAGAGGGCGCCTGATTACCTGGCCTGCCGGTCAGGCAGCGAGGCACCCGAAGTCGACGGCCAGATTCTTGTCAGCCCCCGGGAAGGAGTCGAACCAGGGGATCGAGTCCAGCTCAGAGTCCTGGAGGTGGAAGGCTACGATTTCCAGGGGGAGATCCTGGCAGGCGAGCGCCTCTCCTCCGGTTTCTCAGCCCCGGTTGTTTCTGGCCCCGGCGTCGAGGAAGGTGCCGGCAGGTGATCGAAGCCGTCAAGCGTGGCAAGGGACCGGGTATCCAGTTGAACCTGGCCAACTGTCTGACCCTGTTCCGGATGGCCAGCGCCCCGGTGCTGGTCGTGCTCTTGCTGGTGGACAGCGGACCTCCCGGCCTGATCGGTGACTATGGGAAGGTCGTCGCCATCTTTCTGGCCTTCGTGGCGGGCTTGACCGACATCTGGGATGGCCGGATCGCCCGAGCCCAGAAGACCGTGTCCACCTTCGGGAAGTTCTGTGATCCCGTGGCTGACAAGCTGCTCGTGACGGCCCTGTTCGTCTGCTTCGTCGATCTGGGACGGATGCCGGCATGGATCTGCATCCTGATCTTGTTCAGAGAGTTCGCCGTCCTGGGTCTGAGGTTGTTGCTGGCCGGCACCGGCTTCGTCATGACCCCCACCCGGTGGGCGAAGTACAAGGCCATCTTCCAGATCAGTGCTGCCATCGCGATCATGATTCCCCTCGACTTGCAGGTCCTCATCTTCAGCGGAGATCTGGCCGTACCGACCGTATCCATGCTGTATTACGCTCAGATCGCCGTGTACACGACCTACGTGGCGCTGGTTTTCACGCTGGTCACAGGACTGGAGTACTTCGTCCTGTACTGGCATCACCTGGAGTAGTCATCCATGCCTGATCCCTTTGGCAGTTCGTACCGCAACCCCAAGAAGGGGGATGGGGGCTCCAAGAAGGTCGCGGAACTTCATCCCTTCGGTGCCTTCTGGGTCCGGCTGATCTCCTCGGGCTGCTGGACGGGCTACATCCCCGGCGCACCGGGAACGGCCGGAACCCTGTTCGGGGTGTTCCTCTGGCAGTATTTCAATCGCATCGACATCGATCCCCTGGGCAAGTTCGTGTTCCTCACAGCCCTGTCGTTGATCGGTGTCTGGATCTGCACCCTGGCCGAGGCGGTCTACAACCAAGGCGACTGCAACATCATTGTCTACGACGAGATCATCGGATTCCTGATTGCCGCGTCCTATCTGCGGCCCGGCACCTACGAGAACGAATTCCGTCTCGTGGCGATCACCTTCGTCATCTTCAGGTTCCTCGACATCGTGAAACCCGTGCCCTTGAGACAGCTGGAGAACCTTCCGAAGGGGTGGGGTGTGATGATGGACGACATCGGAGCCGGGCTGATTACCCTCTTCATCATGGGCCTGCCTCCACTTCATGCTTTCTGGGTCAAGACCCTGGATCTGACGCTGAAAGTCGGAGGAGGCAACTAGTCAGGATGGCTGACGACGTCAAGGTTCTGGTCGTTGATGACAACCGGGTGATCTTGAGGATCTTGAAGGATGGCCTGGAGAAGGAAGGCTTCCGGGTCGAGACGGCTTCCAGTGGAGTCGAAGCACTGGAGAAGGTCCTCGAGGAGCGGCCGAGCGTCATTCTGCTCGATATCGTCATGCCCGGCGTCACGGGCTACGAGGTGTGCCGGGTCCTGCGAAACGACCCGTCTACTCTCAGCATCCCGATCATCATGGTGACCGGCAGCGTTCCCGACACGGTCCGGCGCGAGGGCTATGAAGCCGGCGCCAACGACATCTGGGCCAAACCTGTGAACGTGAAGCAGATCGGCGAATCGATCCGAAGCTATCTCGAGGCCGGCGTCGAGTATCAGCCCATCACCGAGAGCCGGGAGATCGAGATCCTCAGGGAGAACATAGCTCTTCTGGCCAGAGAGTTGAGGTCCCCCGTAACCTCCACTCGCAACGTGGCCGAGATGCTCTCGGAAGCCACCAAGATCGAAGCCAAACAGGTCGCGGAGGTGCTGCAACAGCAGGTCGACAACCTGATGAGCATCGTCCACCGTCTCGAAAGACTGTCGGGCTGAGACCTCTACACGACGAGCTTGAGTTTCTCCCTGGCGCGGGATCGGAACTTACCGTCCGAATCCAGCTCCATGACCCGGTTCCATTCCGCCGTGGCCGTCTCGTTGTCTTCCAACTTGTAGTGACAGTTGCCAAGGAAGTAATGAAAGCTCGGCGAGTCCGGGTCAATCTCGATGCATCGGTGATAGAGCTCCACGGCACGATCGTAGCGCCCGCTGGAGTACATCGCGAAGGCCAGCCAGTCCAGGACGTCCAGGTCCTTCGGGTTGTCCTCGAGGACGCTCTCAAGCCTCGAGATGTCCTCGTCAGTTACCTTCTGAAAGTACTGGGTGAACTCTTTCTGATCGACCATCTGAACGGCTCCCGGGAATCCACAGCCCGTCCCCGTGATAAATTGTCCTGGACCTCCAGGCGAGTTTTCCCAGCATAACATCTGGTCCCGACACGGGGAAGCGGAGCCAGCCGGGGGAACCACACTCATCATGCCCAGGAAGATCCAGTTTCCGAGCTTCGGTCGACAGGTCCTGGAGAGCCTCCCCAGCGGCATTCTGGTCATCGACGTCACCTCCCGGGTCCTTTATATCAACCGGGAAGGGGCCCGGGTTGTGGAGGAGAAACCGGCCCAGTTCGTCGGAACCATGCTGGTTTCCCTGCCTCGGTTTCGGCCCCTGATCACCTCCATCAACCACTACAGGAGACGAACTCCGGCTTTGACGGCCAGCCGGCAGCAGTTCGAGGGCGCCTTCGTCAGGACCGACGGCAGGGTCGTACCTCTGGGCTTCTCCATCTCCAATCTGGTCAACAGCCGTCGCAGGGTCCTCGGATACGTCCTGATCTTCCGGGACCTATCGGACGTTCAGCGGCTGCGGGAAAGGGCCCGCCACACGGACATGCTGGCTGCCCTGGGCAGCATGGCCGCCGGTGTGGCTCACGAAATCCGGAATCCTCTCCATACGATCCGGGCTGCCCTGGATGTGCTGGAGATGAAGCTGGCCAGAAAGGAAGATCCCCAGGAATACCTGGACATCGTCCGGGGCGAGATAGAGCGAGCCGACAGGACCGTCCAGGAGATCCTGAGCTATTCGAAGAACAATGAGTCCCACTTCCAGCAGACCGGGCTCGCGGATCTGCTCAAACGAGCCCTCTCTCTCGTCAGTGTTCCCGAGACCGTTCAGGTGGTACAGGATCTGAACGAGTCCGTGCCCAGTCTCTACCTGGATGAAGAGAGAATACTGAGAGTCCTCATCAATCTTCTCGAGAACGCCGTCGATGCCCTGGACGGGAAGGGGACCCTGAGCCTGAGACTCCGTCTCGAGGATCGGGACATCCTGACATCGGGCAGCGGACCCGTTTCGGGATGCGCCCTGATCGAGGTGGCCGATGACGGGCCGGGCATCGCCCTCGCCGACCTTCCCCACGTCTTCGAACCCTTCTTCACCCGGAAGAGTAGCAGGGGTGGCACGGGGCTGGGACTCGCCATCTGTCAGCGCATCGTCGAGGAACATGCTGGCCAGATCGATGTCACATCCCGGCTGGGCAAGGGGGCTACTTTCACCATTCGCCTGCCCCTCAAGCGCGGTGTCTTCCCTCCCGCCTAGCCTTGACGCTCCTTCGGACCGGTCGTGATATGATGGCGGCGACTGGGGCGAATTGTCTCGCTTCCACGTCTGGCAATCGAATGATTCGCGATCTGAGACATCTCTGGATACCGACCCTGCTTCTTCTCCTTGGGCTGGCGTCCGGTCAAACCGAGGCCGAGCTATCCCTGGACAGTCGCTTCGGCCTGGCCCGGCTTCACTACTCCGGTGGTGGGGACTGGTACGCCAACCCGACCAGTCTGTCCAACTTGCTACGAGAGACCGGCACCCGCTCCAGCCTGAAGACCGCCAGGAAGGAAACGGTGGTGACCCTCAAGACCAACGACATCTTCGCCTACCCCTTGGTGTACGCCACGGGTCACGGCAACATCGCCTTCTCTCCGGAGGAGGCTGAGAGACTTCGTCGCTACCTGACTCACGGCGGCTTCCTCTGGGTCGACGACAACTACGGGATGGACAAGCATCTCAGACCGGCTCTGAAGAAGCTCTTTCCCGACAAGGAGCTGGTGGAGTTGCCTCCGGACCACGAGATCTATAGCAGCTTCTACAAGTTTCCCCAGGGGTTGCCCAAGGTGCACGAGCACCACGGTGGCCCGGCTCGAGGGTTCGGCCTGTTTCACGAGGGACGACTCATCCTCTACTACACCTACAACACCGACATTGGAGACGGCCTGGAGGATTCCGACGTCCATCGGGATCCTCCTGAGAAGCGTGAAGCAGCCATGAAGATGGCTATCAACGTGCTCATCTATGTCCTGACGAATTGATTCAAATCCGGCGCAACAGGAGAACTCGCACATGACGATCTTCAAGGCATACGACATTCGAGGGACCGTTCCTGAGCAGATCACCCCGGAGCTGGCTCGAAACATCGGTCGTGGTTTCGTGGCAATCACCGGTGCCCGCACTGTCGCCGTGGGCCGGGATATGCGGGTGTCGTCCCCGGAGTTGAGCCAGGCGCTCATCGCGGGACTGAACGAATCCGGCGCCGAGGTCCTGGACGTGGGGATGGTCAGCACGCCCATGCTGAATTTCGCCGTGGCACAGTTCGGGAAACAGGGTGGCATCCAGGTGACGGCAAGCCACAACCCGGGTGCCTACAATGGTTTCAAGCTCTGCGGCGAAGCCGGCAAGCCGATCTCCTACGACACGGGGATTGGTCAGATTGAAACCTGGATTCGGGATCAGGCGCCCCGGTTTCAGCCTGAAGCGACATCAGCCGGTAGCTCCACTCAGGACATCTTCCCGGACTACGTCGCCTTCCTGGAGAGCCAGATCAAGCTCCCGAACAAGCAGCTGAAGCTGGTCGTCGACTGCGCCAACGGCGTGACGGGCCCCAGGGAATATCTGGTCCTGGAGAAGCACTTCAGCAACATCGAGGGCATGTTCCTCGAGCCCGACGGCAACTTCCCGAATCACGAGGCCAATCCGCTGATTCCGGAGAACATCAAGCCCCTGCAGGATCGTGTCCTGGCAACCCAGGCAGACCTGGGCATCGCCTTTGATGGCGACGGGGATCGAGTGGCCTTCGTCGATCGGAACGGTCTGGCCATCAGCGGTGACATGATCACGGCACTTCTGGCCAGGGTCGAACTCGAGAGGCATCCGGGAGCCATGGTCCTCTACGATCTTCGGTCCAGCCGGGCGGTCAAGGAAGAGATCGAGAAACACGGCGGCGTGGCACGGAAGTGTCGAGTGGGTCACTCCTTCATCAAGCAGATGATGCGAGAGAACGAGGCCGTCCTGGCCGGCGAGCTCTCGGGACACTTCTACTTCCGCTCCAACTCCTACCTGGATTCGGGCATACTGGCAGCTCTGATGGTGCTGGAACTCCTGGGCACGACCGGGCAGGGTCTCCATGAACTGGTCGCCCCTCTGGAACGATTCCATCGTTCAGGGGAACAGAACTTCGAGGTCGGCGATCAGGATGCCGTTCTGGCCCGGGTCGAAAAGGCCTTCGAGGGGCAGGGGGAGATCAGTCATCTGGACGGGCTGTCGGTGGACTTCGAGGACTGGTGGTTCAATCTCCGAAAGTCGAACACCGAGCCGCTGCTACGGGTGAACCTCGAGGGCGTCACTCGGGAGTTGATGGAGGAGAAACTGGCCTCCCTCAAGGAACTCCTGTCAGAGGCCGGATAGAGGCATGAGAATCCTCGTCGTGGACGACGAGCCTCAGATCCGGAAGATGCTGGTCATGGGTCTCTCCCGGAACGAGGTATCAGTGACGGAGGCGTCGACCTCGCTGCAAGCCCTGGAGGCGGTGGAGCAGTTCTTCTACGACATCGCCATTCTCGACGTCGGCATGCCGGGCATGAACGGCATCGAGCTGCTGCGGCGACTGAAGGAGGCGAGTCCCGACACGGAGGAGATCATGCTCACGGCCGACAAGTCCCTGGAGAAGGGCCTGGAGGCCATGCGGCTTGGCGCTTATGACTACCTGACGAAGCCAGCGGATCTGAAGGTGTTGCGAGAGCTCTGCGTGAAGGCCTCCGAAAAGGCGGCCCTGCGCCGGCAGAACGCTCTGCTGCAGCGAGAACTCACGTTCAAGATGGTGGTGCCGAAGATCATCGGGTCCAGTCAGGCCATGCAGCGGGTGTTGAGGCTGATCACCCAGGTCGCGCCGGCGGCCAGCGCCGTGCTCATCGGCGGGGAGTCCGGCACGGGAAAGGAGCTGGTCGCCCGGGCCATTCACGACCTCTCTCCCAGGAAGGACCGGACCTTCATCGCCGTCAACTGCGGTGCTTTTCAGGAGAGCCTCCTGGAGTCCGAACTCTTTGGACACAAGAAGGGGGCCTTTACCGGCGCTGTGCAGGACCGTCCGGGCCTCTTCGATGTGGCTGACGGAGGGACCCTCTTTCTCGATGAAGTCGGGGAGATGAGCCTTCCCATGCAGGTGAAGCTGTTGAGAGTACTCGATTCGCAGAAGTTCAGGCCCATCGGCGACACCCGGGAGCGGGAGGTCGACTTCCGTCTCATCGCCGCCACCAACCGGGACCTGCGCCAGCTAATCGAGGAGGGGAGGTTCCGGGAGGATCTCTTCTTCCGGCTCGACGTGGTCTCCATCAATCTGCCGACCCTCCGGGAACGCCGGGAGGACATCCCGGAGATCGTGGACTACTACCTAGGCACGCAGCAACCGGCGGCACAGCCTCGGAGGGCGTCCAGAGAACTGCTCGAGGCCTTTCAGTCCTACAGCTGGCCCGGAAACATCCGGGAGTTGCTGAATCAGCTCGAGAGATCGGCCATCCTGAGCCAGGGAGCTGAGCTGGAGGCTATCGGCTTTCCACCCCACGGCGCCCGGGTAGCCCATACCCAGAGCAATCACGGGCCGGAGGTCAGCAGTCCCCCCAGGTTGAATCTGACCGGGACGCTGCAGGAACAGGAGCAGGCTGCCATAGAGTCCGCCCTGGACCGATTCAGCGGCAACGTGAGTCGCTCAGCGGCGGCTCTGGGAATCGATCGCAGAACCCTGCACCGGAAGATCAAGGCTCTGGGCCTCAGCCCGAAGGGCTGACGAGCAGGCAACCAGACCGGGTCCAGGTGTCCACCAGCTGGACGTCTTCGAAAGTCCCTACAGGCTGTCGGGCTGGGGTGTTATGACCCACTTCCGACCTCGAGACCTCTGGCTGTGCTGTCCCAGTGGGGCAACATGGAACATGGCGTGAGGGTTCGTCTTGCCGCGGCATTCCTCCCTTGCCGGATCGGGGACAATTCCCATGAAACACCCCATGACAGCTCTGCTGGATGAGACCATGGCGGTTGGGATTGCGCGTCCAGTCTGATCATGGCGTGCAAACCGAATAGGTAGGGAATACTTCCTCGGCGCAGAGTCGTCTCGTCGTGACACTTTGCCTCTATGCCATATGGCCCGGGCCTTGCTTCCTGAGTGAATCGACCTCGAGAAGCCACGACCACCAACTGGAATCGTGCGGCCGTGGGCCTCGACAGGGGGCACAACATCCAAGA
>JAJFLN010000290.1 GCA_021772705.1 Candidatus Cloacimonadota bacterium
GGCGGCGATGAGCCCCTCGGCGCCCTCTGTCACAGGACAGACTGGCGTGTTCGGCGACATGGATACCGCCATCCAGGAGGCCGATCGGGCTCAGAAGGCCCTGATGACCCTGGGAATCCAGAGGCGCAAGGAGATCATCGAAAACATGCGCCGCCGGTTCCGGGAGGTCATTCCCGGTATCTCGGAGAGGACGGTTCAGGAGACCGGGCTTGGCCGGGCCGATGACAAGCTTCACAAGAACCGCCTGGCCGTGGAGAAGACCCCCGGCGTGGAGGACCTGGAGCCCATCGCCTGGACGGGTGACCACGGCCTCACTCTCGTGGAGCGATCTCCCTTCGGGGTCATCGGTTCCATCACGCCCACGACCAATCCCACCGAGACGATCGTCTGCAACTCCATCGGGATGATCGCCGCCGGTAATGCCGTCGCCTTCAACCCCCATCCCAGGGCGAAGAAGGTTTGCCAGGAGGCCATCGGTCTCCTGAACGATGCCATCGTCGAGGCCGGGGGGCCCGCCTGTCTCCTCACCACCGTGGCGGAACCGACGTTGAAGACCAGCGATGAGCTGATGCACCACGCCGGCATCAAGCTGCTCATCGTGACCGGTGGAGGGGAAGTCGCCCGGGCGGCATTCCAGTCGGGCAAGAAGGCCATTGTTGCCGGGCCGGGCAATCCTCCGGCCGTGGTGGACGAGACTGCCGATCTCGCCTCCGCTGCTCGTGACATCGTGGGCAGCGCGAGCCTGGACAACAACATCCTCTGTACTGCCGAGAAGGAGATCATCTGTCACTCCGCCGTCGCTGACCGGATGATCGATGAAATGAAGCGGGCCAACGCCTATCAGGTCATCGGGTCCAACGTGCAGAAGCTGGAGAATGCGGTCTTCACCGGGGGCCACCTCAATCGAGACCTGATCGGCCAGAACATCCAGGTCATCCTCGGCAAGATCGGCATCAACGTGCCGGACCCTATCCGGATGGCCTTTGTCGAGACCGGTCCAGATCATCCCTACGTGCACACCGAGATGCTGATGCCCGTCCTGCCCATCGTCCGGGTCCCGGACATCAACAGCGCCATCGATCTCGCCGTTCGAGCAGAGAAGGGGAATCGCCATACGGCGACGATGCACGGCCGGGATATCCGGAACCTGCACCTGATGGCCCGGGCCTGCGAGGCCACCATCTTCGTCAAGAATGGCCCCTCCTACGCCGGCCTGGGAATGGGTGGCGAGGGTTACACCAGCTTCAGTATCGCCGGGCCCACGGGGGAGGGGCTGACGCGGACCCGAAACTTCTGCCGGGAGCGGCGCTGCACCCTCAAGGATCTGTTCCACATCGTGGGAACCAACAGCTGACGGAGACCTATTGAAGACCCGGGCTGGCACACAGGAAGCACTTGGAATGATCGAGACCCGAGGGTTCGTCGGTCTCGTGGACGCTGCAGATGCCGCCGTCAAGGCCGCAAACGTTACCCCCGTCAAGTACGAGAAGATTGAGGGGGGGCTGGTGGTGTTTCTGTTTCGAGGGGACGTGGCTGCCGTCAAGGCTGCCGCTGATGCTGGAGCCGACGCGGCGGCCCGGGCCGGCGAGCTCGTCGCCGTCCACGTGATTCCCCGGACCCACGAGCAACTCGATAGCCACCTGCCGGTGGGACGGGCTTGACCGGGGGATTCCGGACTTTCGTCGTCGTCAACCCCCGGTCTGCCGGGGGAACCACCGAGGGTCTCTGGTCCCGGATCGCCGAGAGTATCCAGGCCTCCCTGGGGGAGTTCGATCACGCCCTGACGAGCACCAAGGGCGAGGCAACGGACCTGACGGCCCGGGCTCTGGCCAGCGGATATGAGATGGTCGTCGCCGTGGGCGGCGACGGAACAGTCAACGAGGTTGCCAACGGTTTCTTCGGCAGCCAGGGCGAGTTGATACTGCGGGAGGCCGTGCTCGGTACCATCCCTCGAGGCACGGGCAAGGACTTCATTCGTACTGCCGGTATCCCGCCCGATCTGGAGGGAGCCAGCCGCGCCCTTGCGGGCAGAGCGACACGTCCATGGGACGTAGGCCGAATCGATGCCCACGATGGCTCCGGGAACCCGGTACACCACTACTTCGTCAATGAGTCCGATTTCGGGATCGGTGGTGACATCTCCCGCAAAGTCAACGAGTCGAGCAAGGCTCTGGGAGGATTTCTCTCCTTCCTCTGGGCCACCCTCCAGTGCATGGTCTCCTACAACTCCAAGACCGTGCGCATCCGGGTCGACGGCGTGGAACAACCGGAGGTCGCCATCTACAGCGTCATCGTTGCTATCGCCAACTACGGCGGTGGAGGGATGAGGCTGGCTCCAAAGGCCCTGCCTGACGACGGCCTCCTGGATCTGGTGAACATCAGGGCCCAGACTTATCTTCAGATCCTCCGAAACCTGCCCAGGCTCTACAATGGCCGTCTGATGGAGCATCCCTTGGTGAGCCTCGACCGTTGCAAGGTAGTGGAGGCCGAGAGCGATGAACCCGTGAGAGTCGGGGTGGACGGGGAATCCGGATTCTGGCTTCCCGTCCGTTACGAAGTCCTGCCGCGAGCTATCCGGGTCAAGGTGGCGTCGAGGGAGTGAGCGCCGGCTGCCCCTGTTTCGCCGTCGCTCCCTTTTCCGGGCTGGGATCTCGCGATGAAACCGGGGTAAGATGATGGTCGCGAACTGTGTCGTGCCTGCTTGAACTCGCCACTGGCATCACACAGATTGCGATCTTGAACTTCGAAGTCCCCAGTCTCTCAGCACCCAGGTCCAGATGACCCTACCCGTACAGTTATTGATCGCCTTCGTCGCCGGTTCTGTCTTGGCCCTGGCGGTGCAGCGCTATCGGCTCTATCTGAGCGCTCAGGACGCTGTCCGCCAGTCCAGGTCCCTGCTGGAAAAGGCGGAACGAGAGGCGAAGAGCAAGAGCCAGGAGATCGTTCTCAAGGCTCGTCAGGAAGCCGACGCTGCCCGCCGGGACGCCGAGAGGGAAATCGACTCCCGGCAGAAGGACGTGAGCCTTGTCGAGGAGGGCCTCAGCCAGCGCGAAGAGCTGATCGAGGATCGTGAGAAGGATCTGTCCACCCGAGAGGGCGAACTCCGTCAGAACCAGGACGAGACCGAGACCCGGCGTGTGGAACTGGACTCCCTGATCGAGAGGGAGAAGGATGACCTGGAGAGGCTGTCGGGCCTGACCCGGGACGAGGCCAAGACGACGTTCCTGGAGAAGGTCGGAAAGGACCTGGAGCGGTCTGTCGCTATCCGCATCAACAAGGTGGAGAAGCGATTCCGGGAAGAGTGCGTGAAGAAGGCCCGGGAGATCCTGTCGGAGGCAGTGCAGCGGTGCTCGGCCAGCTTCGAGTTCGAGAACGCCCTGAGCGTTGTCCACCTGCCCAACGATGAGTTGAAGGGTCGGATTATCGGGAAAGAGGGCCGCAACATCAAGGTCTTCGAATCCGTGACGGGCATGAACCTCATCATCGACGAAACACCCGAGACTGTGGTCATCTCCGGGTTCAATGCCCTGCGGAGAGAGATCGCCCGGGTCTGTCTGGAGCGACTCATCGGTGACGGACGAATCACGCCTCAGCACATCGAGAGGGCCTACGACAAATCCTTGAAGGAAGTGATGGACCGGGTCCGGGAAATCGGAAAGACCGCCGTCAAGAAGATCAAGATCGGGCGAGTTCACCCCGAGATGTTGACGGAGATCGGTAAGTTTCAGTACCGGGCGAGCTACGGCCAGAACCTGCTGCAGCACAGTCTGGAGGTGGCCAACCTGGCCACGATCCTGGCCCATGAACTGGGAGCGGACCCCTACATCACCCGTAGAGCTGCATTCCTGCATGACGTGGGCAAGGTGAGCGAGTCCGACGCCGCCACTCACGCCATCCTGGGCATGCAGCTCGCCAAGAAACTGGGGGAGAAGCCGAAGGTCTGCAACGCCATCGGCGCTCATCACCTGGAGGTCGAACAGCTCTACGTCGAGTCCGTCATCGTCGAGGTGGCCGACACGCTGTCAGCAGCCCGGCCCGGTGCCCGGCGGGACACCCTGGAGAGCTACATCAAGCGAATCGAGGGGCTTGAATCGATCGCCAGAAGTTACAAAGGCGTCAATGAAGCCTATGCCATCCAGGCCGGCCGAGAGGTCAGAGTCGTGGTGAATCCCGGGCAGATCAACGACGAACTCAGCGGAAAGCTCGCCTACGACATCGCCCGCCGGGTCGAGGAAGAGATGGACTATCCCGGCCAGGTCAAAGTCGTGGTCGTCAGAGAGACCCGAGCCTCCGACGTGGCCCACTGATTCACCGTATCTTCTACCGTTCACCCTACTATGGATGCCCGCAT
>JAJFLN010000030.1 GCA_021772705.1 Candidatus Cloacimonadota bacterium
CGAACGGATCGGGAAAACTCGGCCATTCAGTCGTCCTGGATGCGGGCATCCATAGTGGGGCGAACGGAGGAGGGGACCCCCTACGGGACATGCACCCGTCATGGAACGGATCTCCTCCTGGAGGTCCAACCGGTTCCACTCCGGATCGCAGTCAAGGCGCGCGGAAACGCTTCGGTGACCGACGCCAGCCCCAGCACCCGTTTTTCCTTGCACCTCAGGTGCTGGAGCACCGCGTCGAGGAAGGCGGCCAGCACCTCGAGAGCTTGAATGGGGGCTGGCTGGATCTCGTCGACGCAGAAAATCTCCACCCGGGGGCGAGAATCGGCCTGGGTGGGCTTGGTCGAAGGGGCAAGAAAGCTCTCCAACAGAGGACATCTGCGGATGGCATCGAAGCTGCTGCGGTTGCTACTGCAGCAGACTGAACCGAACTTCTGAGGACTCCGTGATGCCGGATAGCCAGGCCCGATGGAAGGAAGCCCATGAGACTCCGCGCCAGGATACGACCGTTACTCACCTCGAGCTTGATCTTGGCTCTGCTCTTCCACCTCCTGGCCGTTCCGGCACCGGCGGAGCAGATTGTTAGCTTCCTCACGGAAGGTTCCTCGGAGGCCTCTTCCGGCGCCGACCTGCAGGAAGGCGACTCGAGCCAGGGGCAGTCCGGCTCCGGCGACGGGCTCACTGACTTTCAGCGTGGCTGGGGAATTGTGAAGGACCGTGTGCAAACCGGCGGTCGTGCCTACTGGGACTCAGCCGCCTCCGGCGAGCAGATCAGCTCCCTGTCGGGGTTCGTCTACGGGCTCACGGACACGATGAACCCACTCGGTGGCGGAATTGACTATGGCCCTCTCTTGGGACAGCGGGAGGCTTACCTCCAGGGACGTCAGACCGGGGACTTGACGGGAACCGTCGAAAACGGGGTTCTGCTCGTCACGGGAGCAGCCGGTGTGATCAAGCAGACCCCCCGCGCGCTGGCGGCAATCCCCGGCGCCCTCCGCGCCACGCCCGCAGCGATCCGAGGGATCCCGGGGGCCCTCCGCGCCGCACCCGGAGCGATAAAGAACACCGTCGGTCAGGCCTGGACCGCCATCCGGGGGGGCCAGGGTGCCGCCGCCGCTCAGGGCGCCCAGCAGCCGAATCGTATCTACTCGACCCGAGAGCTTCTGAGGCGATCCGCCGAACCGGGCCCCTACCACAACTTCCCGTCCAGCTTCGACGATGCCATCTTTAGCCAGGGCAGCCGGAACGTCCGATCCGATTACTTCAACGCACCCAGACAGCTGATGTCGAACGACTCGATCAACTACTCCTTGCCGGGTCATCTGAATGGCCGGGCCGGCACCTACGAGATCTTCACTCGTCCCTCCGCCTCGGGAAACACCGAGGTGATCTGGCACCGGTTCTTCAAGCCGGCAAAGTAGTATGGAGTCCAGGCGGACCTGACAACTTCAGCATCATGAACGAACCGCATCTCACTTTCCCACACCGGTATCATTGCGCGGTCCCGGAATCCATTTCTGGCGGCCCGTCCCGGAGGCTTTACTATCCTGGGGCCGTGCTCGAGGGAGGCCATGACGGGTTGATTGTCGAGGTGACTCCTGACGAGGGAACTGCCTGGACAGGCATCTTCGCACTGGGTGACCTTGCTCTGAATGGTCTCAGCGGTGTCTACTCCTGTCCTGACCCAGGCCGGATCTGCATCGTGTCCCGGGGTGACGGCTATCTCGTCGCCGCCGAGGCACCGGAGCAGCACGAGAGAATTCCCCTCGATCCGATCCTGCAGGTCGTTCCGCTGAAGTCCCCAAGGCTTCTGCTGATAGCCAGTCCGTGGGAGGTCCATGCCTACGGAGTCGACGGCTTTGCCTGGGGCTCCGGCCGACTCGCCATCGACGGCCTGACCCTCACCGAAGTCTCGAGCGAGGCCATTGCCGTGATCATCCGTGATTTCGACAGCGACATCGCTGTCACGCTCTCTCCGGAAACGGGTCAGTGGACGGGCCCCCCAGGCTGGTCGCCAGCCGTCTGAGTCTCCGGCCGCCCCGTCTCAACCCTTCGCCTTTCAGTGTCAACAGGGCACCGCCGCCTCCAGAAGCGAAGGGGGCCTGATACGGTGTTCCGCTGGCCCGTGCTCAGGAGCAGCCTGAGACATCGGGAGGTTCAGCAACCAGTCAGAGCCCCTCCCGATGACCGTCGACATCGCGTCCGTGTCCCTGGACACGGCGACATCGAGTACCGTCTCATCTCCCTGCCTCTCTATCTTGCGGAGACCCTGGGTGCCGACGGATTGCCCCCGTGGCTGTGTCACGGTTTCTGACGATCTGCGCCCAAGGCGCGTGATCGCGCGTCCGCCGCGACCAGGGTTCCAGGAGGGACCTGATCTCTGTCGGCGGCATCAGGCAGAGAGTTCGATGTACGTTCCGTAGCAGGTACCACCCCGTTTGAAGAGCCCCTTCCGGTGTGAGCCGGGAGGGGCTCGCGAGGGCACGAATGGGCAGAAGAGCAGGCGCACACCCGGTAGGGGAGGCCCATCAGTCCAGGCGATGCCGCTAGCCTGGGGCCCCGATAGTGTCGCACTCGGTTTGCCGCGGCTGGTGTCGAGCGAATGCCGCACTGTTTGCCCAACCGTACTGGGTGAGCCGGCGGGTGGACAGCGACCGGCTGGTGAGTGAGAATGATGGTGTGACTCTGTACGAGGAGCTCATGAAGCTCATCGACGCGCTCGACTTGGCGGGCACCGAGTACGCCGTTTGCGGCGGACTGGCGGTTGGTGTCCATGGTCATGCGCGAGCTACCACAGACATTAATCTCCTGGTCCTCGAGGGCACGGCCCGACATCGCCTCGGTGGCCCAATCCCCGTCCTCTCCCGAGTCGATGAGAGAGGCCACGACGACGGAGGCGTCGACGACGATCATCCCCGCTCCGCGTCCAGGTGGGAGAGAATGCGCTTTCTCGAGAGCCGGGTGCCGGTCACTCGAGCTCGGTCTCGAGTGCGTTGCAGCCAGGCATCGACGCTGGGACGGCTCGCCAGGTCGATCAGCTCTGCAAGCAGATGCTCCTGCAGCGATCGCCCGGCACGAGCAGCTCTGGCAGCAAGCTCGTCCCGGACATCATCGGGCACCTTTCGAATCGTTATCGTGACAGCCACAGCTGCAAAGTACAGCAAGTGACGCCATTTTGCCATCACATTCCCCGGCGACGGACCCCTACGGCCACATCAACGCCGCCACGAAAGCAGGCCACGACGAGCCGGACACAGGGTGCATGTCACCCAGGGGGTGGCTTCTGCCGCGGACTCGGGAAGTTACAGGTCGCCCACAGAGCTCGCAGAGTTCACGGAGATCCTTTTGGGAGATACCGTACTCGATGCGTCGAGTAGCCGGCTGAGAGTCGGACCCAGGCGCCCCTGTGCTCAGCATCTCACCTCTCCACACGAAAACCCCTGTGCTCTCTGAGATCCCTGTGATCGACCTGATCCCCAATGTTGGCTGCCCCCTACGGGACATGCACCCGCCGGACACCTACTTCTTGCCTCGACAGGTCGTGAGTTAAAGCGAGTCCCCTGGTCGTGTGGTCCTGCGCGGAGTTCGGTGTCGTGGACAACTGAGAAACGGCGGATGCTCGAAGGCTTTCGGATGTATCTTTGCTCAGGGTTTCAGCCGACGGCCCGAAGGAGCCGGGGGGCGTCTGGTCAGTCCATCACGACCAGACGGCTCCTTCGAGACATGGGGACACACGACTGGACCCGATCTCCCTGGTATCGGATGGTACCGATGAAGTGTCGCAGAGATCGGGTCCAGTCGTGTGTCCCGAAAGCGGCGGGTCAGAACGCGCGGGCAGACCGAGTCTCCGGCAAGGGTAAAGTGCTTGTCTTCCGGTCGGTCCGCATATCACTCGACTCGGAGGTGGCGGACGATGAAAGACAGAATGCTGGCCGTGATCAACGGAGGAATTTTCATGGCTCTGTGGGCAGCACTTTGCTGGGGCATAGTCTTCTTAGTCGGCGCCCACATTCCCGCCATCATCTGGCGCGTCGGAGCAATGATGGACATATCCGCTGGCGAGCTGCTGCACCTGCTGTCGGCGCTGATCTTTCTTCAGGGTCTGGTCCTGTCGATCCGACGTGCACTCAGGAGTCAGGCCCTGGACAGCTATATGTCTGCGTCCCTGCGCGACAGCTCACTGCATCAGGGTCCCAGGGACATCCCGATTTTCTGGCTCTTCGCAGTCGCCCAGTTCCTGCCGGATCTGGCCTCTGATTGCCTGCTCACTGCCTTCTCTACTGGTTCGTCGAGCAAGCCCTCTCGAAGTTCACGGAGCCCCGCGATCAGGAGGTGCTGCTCGAGCGGCTGACGATACTGGAGCAGGACAGCTGCGAGCACTCCCACAAGGGGAAACAACGTCGCCCTGGTCAAGGCCACAGCGGGGTCTGAAAGACGCCGCAACCGCCGGCCTTGCCGCGATATCCCCGCGTTCGGGCCGCACCGTGAGGCCTTGTCTTGCTGAATCAAGTGGCAAGTCGAAGCGTGCTGAGCTCCTCGAGCAGGGTTCGCACCTCCGGCGGAGGGACCAGGCAGAGAGTTCGATATACGTTCCGCATGGGGTCCCACCCCGCTTGAAGATCCCCTCCTGAATGGCAAGCTGTCGAACACATCCCGCCCAGAATGGCCAGGGCGGCTAGCAGCAATGCCCATGAATTAGTGGAAGGAATGTTTGAAAACGAGGGCTCTGCCCTCGAACTCCCGCCAGGGGCCATCGGCCCCTGGACCCGGATGAACAGGTCAAGCTTTCGTATGTCATTCAAGTGTT
>JAJFLN010000291.1 GCA_021772705.1 Candidatus Cloacimonadota bacterium
GGGATGAATGGAGCGGGCGGCCATATCGTCTGACCCTTCGGCAAGCTCAGGAGAGGGGCCGGTCCGCGAAACGACGCTCTGTGCCTCGACAAGCTCGGCACGAACGGATAAGGAAGGAAGCGTTAGGACCACCGCACTAGCCCCAGTACCCACGAATTAAAGGAAGGAAGCGTTAGGACCACCGCACTAGCCCCAGTACCCACGAATTAGTGGAAGGAATATTTGCAAACGAGGGCTCTGCCCTCGAACTCCCGCCAGGGGCCATTGGCCCCTGGACCCCAATGAACAGGTCAAGCTTTCGTATATCATTCAAGTGTTCATCAGCACTCTCAGTCCCACCAGTCCATTTGGGGGTTTGGGGAAGCTGGCTCCCCCAACGGGGTGTGGGGCCGAGCCCCACTACAACAAAATCCGTCTTATCTCACCGGCATTGCTACTAGCCCGGAGTCTCCCTCACCTTGGAAGCAGCATCTCAGCTCAGCATCGAACACCATCCCGTCCTTCTCGACGAGGTCCGGAGGCTGTTCCAGGCTGTTGTAACACCGGCGACAGTCGTCGATTGCACCGTCGGTCTCGGCGGCCACGCCTCCGCCTTGCTTCAGGACGGAGGAAGCCGGATTGAGCGCTTCATCGGTCTGGATCGAGATCGGTCAGCCCTCTCCATCGCCCGGGAGCGACTGGAGCCTCTGGGCCGCGACCGGGTTCATCTTTACCACTCGGCCTACAACGAACTGGAGGAGGTGCTCGACGCGAATCAGGTGGAGCAGATTGACTTCGCCCTGCTGGATCTAGGGGTCTCGACCCTGCAGTTGAAGACGCCGCATCGAGGCTTCGCCTTCATGCTCGACGGACCGCTCGACATGCGCATGGACACTACCCGGGGGCCCACGGCCCGCCTGCTGCTCCAGCGCGCCAGCCAGGACCAGATCGAGACATGGCTCCGGGAATACGGCGAGGTCCGGTATGCCGGCCGGATCGCCCGGAAGATCTTCGAGCGCCGGGGCAGCCTGGCCACCACCCGGGACCTGGTCCAGGTCGTCCTGGACGCCCAGCCCGGCTTCGCCAGGAGTCGAAAGCGCAGGAGTGAAATCCATCCCGCCACCCTGGTCTTCCAGGCATTGAGAATCGCCGTGAATCAAGAACTGGAGCAGCTCGACTCCACCCTCCCCCTGTTGCTGGATCGCCTGAATCCCGGTGGAAGGCTGGCGGTCATCGCCTTCCACTCCCTGGAGGACAGGCGGGTCAAGCGACTCTTCGAGACCTACAGCCGGGACTGCATTTGCCCTCCAAGAATTCCCATCTGCGGCTGTAATCACCGGGCCCGAGTGAAGCTGTTGACCCGAAAGCCTCTTCAGGCCAGCGACGAAGAAGTGGCCCGAAACGCCCCCTCACGCTCCGCCCGGCTGAGGGCCGCGGAGGCACTGCCATGATCCTCAAGTTCCATCGCAGACGGATACTCCTGTTCTTCATCGTCGTCCTGGCCGTCCACAGCCTGTTGCTGGCCCGGATGTACTCCGTCCAGGTCCTGCAGAGGCACGCCTGGCGAGAGAAGATGGAGGCCGCCCAGTTCCGGAGCAAGAAGGTCTGGCGGAAACGGGGAACCGTCTTCGACGCCTACGGGACGCCTCTGGCCTTCAGCTACACCACCTGGTCTCTGATCGCCAACCCGACCAAGGTCCTGGACAAGCAGGGCACGACGGACATCCTGGCCACCATTCTTGGAATGAACGACCAGGAGCGGGCCGACCTCTCGGAGAAGCTGAACCGGGACAAGCAGTTCGTCTACATCCGCCGCAAGCTGGAGCCGGCAGTCGCCGCCAGCATCCGGGGCCTGAAGCTGAAGGGCCTCCGGTTCGAGCAGGAGTTCAAGCGGTTCTATCCGAACCCGAAGCTGGCCAGCAACGTCATCGGAATCGTCGGCACCGACAACAAGGGCCTGGCCGGGGTGGAGTACTCCTACGACGATCAGCTCCGGGGTCTGGCCGGGGAGACCCTCTCCTTCTCCGGCCTCAGGGGCCTGGAAATCCCCAAGTCCAACCTGGTCGTCAGCCAGCCTCGAGGCGGTCATCACGTCTACCTGACCATCGACTCCGGCATCCAGCAGATCGCTGACTATGCCGTGGAGAAGCTGATGGCGGACCACCAGCCGACCAACTGCTTCGTCCTCATCGTGGACCCCATGACCGGTGAGATCCTGGCCTGCTCCATGCGTCCCACCTTCGACCTCTCCAGCTTCGCGGGTTACTCTCGGGACATCGCCAAGGCCCGGAACCTGGCCATCAGCCACATCTTCGAACCGGGATCCACCTTCAAGGTCCTCACCATCGCCTCCGCTCTGGAAGACGAGCGAATCACACCGACCACCCCCTTCTATTGCCCCGGCTTCCTTTCCCTCTACGACATCAAAATCGGCTGCACCGGCAAGCACGGACACCTGTCGGCCACGGAGGTCATGGTCCGCTCCTGCAACGTGGGAGCCATGAGCACCGGCATCGTGATGGGCCCTCGGAGCATGTACTACTACATGCGGAAGTTCGGACTGGGAGAGAAGACCGGCATCGAACTGCCCGGAGAGGCTTCGGGAATCCTTCGCCTCCCTCGAAAGTGGTCGGGCCTCTCGATCGGAGCCATCTCCATGGGACAGGAGATTGGCGTCACGGGCCTTCAGATGGCCATGGCCGTCAGCACCATCGTCAACGGAGGCAAACTGCTGAAGCCAACTCTGATCAAGAGGATCACTTCCCACGACAACAGGAAAGTCCTCTATCAGGCCACTCCACGGGTCCGGCATCAGGTCATCTCCCCCGAGACGGCCGAAAAGGTCAAGGCCATGATGGCCGCCGTCGTCCTGCGAGGCACAGGCAAGAACGCCCGGAGCGACCTCTACATCGCCGGCGGCAAGACCGGCACGTCACAGAAACTGGGCAAGGGAAGCACCCGAACCGACGACATCAAAACGGTCTACAACGAAAAGGTGGTCACGTCCTTCGTCGGTTTCTTCCCCTACGACAACCCCCGTTACCTGGTCTACATCATGGCCAACGAACCCCAGAGCTATCGCCCCATGGGCGGCAAGGTGGCGGCGCCGGTCTTCAAGGACATCGCCACCCGGATCACCTGGTACGAGAACCTGGTCCCCAGCACGGTCAGAAATGCCCAGTATCCTGCAATCTCCCGTGCCGCCCGGGCCCCGGACAATCAGCGAATCGAAATGCCCGAGTGGTCCAGCACCCGGTCTCCCGATCCGGAGCCCCCGGCCGAAGCCCCGTCATCGCCCTCGCCCTTCGCCCCGGAGGCGACAGCCACCGACCCGGCAGTGCCGGAACAGCGCAGCCTCCGGGAGCGGGTCCGGGAACTGATCCAACGACGCCGGGACGCCCGTGCGGCCGAATCGGAAACCAGGCCAGCCGGGCAGCAGGAGAACAGGAGTACCAGCCAGTCGACTCTTCGATTCGACCTGCCGGGCCGGGATCAATGAGTCAGCCGGGAACGTATCGGAGAAATGGACCCACGCCGACCTTGGGACGAGGCCTGAACAGGGAGCAGGGAGCCGGCAACAGAGAACAGGGGACGGAGAATTCTCCAGTCCCTGTTGCCCCTTCGGTTCCCGGTTCCCTGTCCCCTGTTCAGGCTCCACCCGGAAGACCCCGGAGTTACTCCGACACGCTCCTGGAGGTCGGTCCCCCGTGAAGCTCTCCCGCCTCCTGGAGGGCATCGCCTCCATGAAACTGGCCCGGCCCGGGGAGGACCCGGAGTTGACCGGCCTGGCCGAGGACTCCCGAAATGTGACCCCCGGCTGCCTCTTCTTCGCTCTGGCCGGTGACCCCGAGACTGCCGGGATCCACGCACGCCAGGCCCTCGAGCGAGGCGCCTCCGCTCTGGTACTGCCTCCCGGCGTCTGCCTCGATGGCGACTTCACTCGCATCTCCTCCGATGACTGCCGGGCCGCCTTGGCCGATGCCGCCGCCCGGTACTTCGCGCCCACTCCTAAGCTCCCGGTCATCGGCGTGACCGGAACCAACGGCAAGACCACCACCTCCCTGATGATCCGCTCCATCCTGACCGAAGCGGGACACCGGCCCGCCGTCATAGGAACCCTGGGGACCCTTCGCCACGATGGCTCCCAGGAGGAGTCACCCAACACCACTCCAGGGCTGATGCCGCTCTACGCCACATTCCGGTCCTTGGAGGAGACAGGCCACACGGCCATCGTGATGGAGGTCTCCTCCCAGGGGATCGCCCAGCATCGAATTCGGGGCATTCCCTTCGCCGCGGCGGCCTGGACCAATCTCTCGCCGGAGCACTTCGAACTCCACGGAGATCTGGAGACCTACTCCCGCATCAAGGAGAGCTTCTTCCAGGACTGCACCCACCGGCCTCCGGTCGAAGGAGCCCCTCCCTTCTGCAACGTACTGAACCGCGACGACTCCCGGTTTCCTCGGTTTCAAAACGCCTGCCGAGGAGAGATCCTGACGTTCGGGCGGGCCGAGGACGCCCGGGTCCGGGCTCGAAACATCGCGGCAGGGATCGAGGGCAGCCAGTTCGAGCTCGTGGTCGGCGGAAACGCCCTGCCCGTCACCCTTCCTCTGGGAGGGGCCTTCAACGTCGAGAATGCCCTGGCGGCTGCCGCCGTCTGCCATGGGCTGGGGATCCCTACTGACACGCTGGTTCGGGGCCTGGAACGTATGGTGCCTGTACCCGGGCGGTTTCAGGCCGTTGGCGATGGATCGAGAAGGGTCATCGTCGACTACGCCCACAGCTCCGATGGTCTGCAGAAGTTGCTGGCCGCGTGCCGGAGCCTGGTCAGCGGCCAGGGCCGGTTGCTCGTCGTGTTCGGCTGCGGCGGCGATCGGGACCGTACCAAGCGGCCCAAGATGGGCCGGGTCGCCTCCCGGTACGGCGATCTCTCGATCATCACCAACGACAATCCCAGAACGGAGTCTCCCGAACAGATCGTCGAGGAGATCCTGGCAGGGATTCCGGATGAGAGAAGGCCGACCGTGACCGTGGAGCTGGACCGGCGCCGGGCTATCCGGGCCGGTCTGGCCCAGACCGGCCCGGAGGACCTGCTCGTCATCGCCGGCAAGGGGCACGAGGACTACCAGATACTGGGAACCAGCCGGATTCACTTCGACGACAGGGAAGTGGTGGCTGCCGAGCTGACGGCTCTGGGAGAGACGACGTGAGACCGCCCCTGTTTCAAAACAGCGACATCGCCCGGATCAGCCGAGGAGAGATCCTGTCGGGAGACCCATCGGCGGCGGTCTCCGGCTTCGCCATCGACACCCGAAAAGTCCTTCCTGGAGACGCATTCGTCGCCTTCGAGGGCGAGAGGACCGACGGTCACCGCTTCCTCCCCCAGGCCAGCCAGGCCGGCGCCGTCACGGCCCTGGTGACACGCCGGGATACTCCAGCCACGACCGGACTCTGCCTCATCGCCGTCGAGGATGCCGTCCTGGCTCTGCAAGAGCTGGCCACGGCTCATCGAAACCGGTTCCAAATCCCCCTCGTCGGTGTCACGGGGTCCAACGGCAAGACGACCACCCGGAGCGCCCTCGAGACGGTTCTGTCCGCCGGGTTGCGAGTCTGTGCCTCCAGGGGCAACTTCAACAACCACATCGGACTCCCCCTGTCGCTCTTTGCCCTCGACGAGACCCATCAGGCCGGGGTCTTCGAGCTCGGGATGAGCCACCTGGGCGAGATCGCCGTCCTGACCAGAATCCTCAGGCCGGAGATCGGGGTCATCACCAACGTGGCGCCGGCCCACCTCGAGGGACTGGGAACCCTGGACAACGTCATCCGGGCAAAGGGAGAGCTGGCAGAGGCCCTGCCGGAAGAAGGCCGGCTGTTCCTGAATCGGGACTGCCCCAACTCGACTTCCCTGGCCAGCATGACCCGGGCACAGAGCTCGGGCGTCAGGCTCAGGAAGAATGGAGCCGACGCCTGGGTGTCTGACCTCCAGGTCGAGCTGGCCAGACTCTCGGGGACTATTCATGTCCGGCATGTCCGGGAGCCGGCCATGGAAATCCCCTTCGATCTGCCCCTCTCCGGTAGACACATGGCCTACCCCCTGATCTTCGCCGCCGCCGTGGCGGCCCACCTGGGCCTCGACGAACAGACGATTCGCGGCGGCATCGCGGCATTCCGGCCGGCTCAGGGACGGATGGACATCGGGAATCGGGGGGGGGTGCAGGTCATCGACGACTGTTACAACGCCAACCCGGCCTCCACCGATGCGGCCCTGGATCACCTGGAGGAGGCTCCCGTATCGGGCAAGCGATACGCCGTTCTCGGGGACATGCTCGAGCTGGGCGAGGAGTCCGGTCACTACCACCGGAAGGTGGCGGCCCGGTGCCTGAAGTCGACGCGACTGGAGCAGGTCTACCTGTTCGGGGAGGAGTTCCGGGCCGCCCTGGCCGGAGACGAACCGACTGGACGGGTCCAGCGAATCGACGATAAGGACAGAATCTCGTCCCTGCTGGCCGAGCGACTTCAGAAGGGAGACTGCCTTCTGGTGAAGGGATCTCGTGGAGTCGCCCTGGAGACGGTCCTGGAGAAACTCTTCGGTGCTGGCGACGCGGCGTGATTCCGTGATTCAATGGTCGCCTTACCCGGCATCCCTCCATGGCCTCTTACTTCATTTCCTCAATAGTCGTCCGGACAATCTATGGTCTCGTGACGGCCTTCGTCATCAGCATCGTGCTGACGCCCTGGGTCATACGAAGGCTCCAGGCCATGCAGATCGGTCAGGAGGTCCGGGAGCAGGGCGTGGCCCGGCACCGGGAGGAGAAGCAGGGCACTCCCACCATGGGCGGCTTCGTCATTCTCGTATCGATGCTGATCTCATCGATCTTCTGGGCCCGGTTCTCGCCCTTCACCTTCACCGTCCTGCTGGCTCTGATCTGCCTCGGCGCCCTCGGATTCACCGACGATTTCCTCAAGGTCACCCGGAAGAAGAGCGACGGTTTGAAGGCCCGAACCAAGATTCTCGGCCAGATCGGGTTCTCCGCTGGTCTGGGAACCTACCTCTACTTCAGCGAATTGATCCCGGCGACCCTCTTCGTTCCCCTGGCCAATCTGGAGATTCCCGTCGGGCCGTTTTACATCGGATTCGTGATGCTCGTCATCGTGGGATCCAGCAACGCCGTCAACCTGACCGACGGCCTCGACGGATTGGCCACCGGCGTCCTGATCTGGGTGGCCATGGCCTACGCCGGCATCGCCTACGTCGCCGGACGCGCCGACTTCTCCCAGCATCTCAGCATCCCCTATGTTCCTGGAGCAGGCGAACTGGCCATCGCCTCTGCCGCCATGGTCGGCGCCTGTGTCGGTTTCCTCTGGTACAACTCCTATCCGGCGGAGGTCTTCATGGGCGACACGGGCTCCCTGGCCCTGGGAGGCGTCATCGGCACCGTGGCGGTGCTGACCAAGAACGAGATCCTGCTCGTGGTCATCGGAGGAATCTTCGTCATCGAGGCCCTCTCGGTGATGATCCAGGTCGGGAGCTTCAAGCTCCGAAAGAAACGTGTCTTCCGAATGGCCCCGATCCATCACCACTTCGAACTTCTGGGCTGGAAAGAGCCGAAGGTGGTCATCCGTTTCTGGATCATCACCATCATGCTCGCTCTCCTGGGCTTGAGCCTCCTGGGCCTCAACGGCATGATGGCCGGCTAGCCTCGAGTTTTGAAACGAGAGCTGGCGAGTGCCCGTCCCTTGGGGCGTGGTCTCAGCTGGGGATCCGGGGACACACGACTGGACCCGAACTCCGAGAGGTCATCCGAACCGGCAGGTTCGCCTGGGGAGGTCGGGGCCAGGCGTGTGTCCCCGGCTCCACGCACGAGCAGACATGCTCCCCCCCGTAAAGATCACCGATGATGTTGTTCTGATGGGGCATTTCGTGGTAAAATCCCTCGCTTTTCCGGCCCCTGCGAGATGTGGGATCTTCGGCGTCCGGAGGCGGTGACCAATACGGTTGGGACGGAGCCGGTAAGGGGTCCATGGCAAGCAACAGGTCTGATTTCAAAACCAAGAAAGTTCTGGTCTATGGCCTCGGCCGTAGCGGAAAGGCAGCCTTCAGGCTTCTCACGTCCCTGGGAGCCGAGGTGGTCGTCTACGACGACAGGGCCGATTCCCTGCCTCAGGACTTTCCGGGAACTCCTACGGCCTTCTTCCAGACCTTGCCTGCTGATCTGCTGCAGGAAGTGGATCTGGCGGTGATCAGCCCCGGTGTTCCGCCTGATGCGGCGGCCTTGAAGACACTCCGGTCAACAGCGGTTCCTGTGATGGGAGAGATCGAGTTCGCCAGCCAGGTCAGTTCCATTCCCATGGTCGCCGTGACGGGTACCAACGGCAAGTCGACCACCGTCACCCTCATCGATTCCATTCTCCGGGCCAGCGGCAAGCGCAGCTTCGCCGTCGGCAACATCGGATACCCCTTCAGTGCCGCTGTCCTGGACCATCCCGATGCGGAGTTCTTCGTCGTCGAGGTCTCGAGCTATCAACTCGCGTCGATCCAGGAGTTTGCACCCAGGGTCTCGATCATCACCAACCTGGCTTCGAATCACCACATCTGGCACGGCAGCCAGGATGCCTATCACCAGGCCAAGTTCCGGATCTACGAGAACGTCCCCGGCCAGGGAGCCCTCGTCTATCCCGCAGGCTGCGATCTGAGCCGCCGGGCCGCGGAGGGTCATCGAGCCCGCTCCATCTCGTTTACCTGGGGTAACAAGGAAGGCGACATCCACCACGACTCCGAATCCCGGTTGATCCTCCACCAGCCCACGGGAGAGGTCCTGATCGACCTGGCGAAGATTGGCCCTGGCCTGGCTTTCGACTACCACGCTGTCCTCTGGAACCTGCTGGCCGCCTGTGCGGCCGGTGTGGGGTTGAAGCTGGGCCGCAGCGACTTCGAGGAGGGCCTGGCCACCTTCCAGCCTCTGGCCCATCGAATGGAACCTGTCCGGCGGCTGAGCGGCGTCCGGTGGGTGAACGACTCCAAGTCGACCAATGTGGAGAGCACTCGATATGCCATCGAGAACTCTCATGCCAGACTGGTCCTGCTCCTCGGGGGCCGGGACAAGGGGCTCGACTTCACGGAACTCGCCTCGAGGGAAGAAGGCCACATCAAGGCCATCGTCGCCCTGGGAGAGTGCCGCGAGAAGATCCGCAGCCAACTCAGAGACCGCATTCCAGTCCACGTCGCCGAGGACCTGGCCGGAGCCATCGGCGTGGCCCGAGGCCTCGCGGAGGAGGGAGACACGGTGCTGTTCAGCCCGGCCTGTGCCAGCTTCGACATGTTCCGGAATTTCGAGCACCGGGGCGAGGTCTTCAAGGAACTGGTAAACCAGATGAAACCGGAAGGCACGACCCAATGAAGTTCTCGACGGCCTACATGGACCAGAAGCTGTTCTTCACCTTCGTGGTGCTCCTTGGCTTCGGGCTCGTGATGGTCTTCAGCGCCAGCTCCGTCGGCAGCCTGGAGACCTTCGGCGACAAGTTCCACTACGCCAAGGCCCAGCTAAAGTGGCTCTGCGTCGGGTCCCTGGTCTTCGCTTTCTTCCTGGCAACCGACTATCGACAGCTGAGGCCCTACGCCACGCCGGCGCTGCTGGTCACCATCGCCTTGCTCGGTCTGACCTACGTCCCGGGAATCGGCCACAAGGTGAGCGGCGCCACGAGATGGATTCAAATCCAGGGCTTCCGGTTACAACCAGCGGAGCTGGCCAAGTTCGCTATCTCTCTCTATCTGGCCGATCGCCTCTCTCGCAACTACCGGAAACGGGATTCCTTCCTGACCTACCTGCTGCCGAACCTCCTGGTCGTGGGCTTGGTTTGCGGATTGATCCTGAAACAGCCGAACCTCTCCACAGCGGTCATCGTGGGCTGCATCGGCCTGCTCCTCACATTCGTGGCCCACAGCAACTGGCGGCACATCGCGCTGATCATGGCCATGGGGGTCGGGGCTATCGCCGCCCTGATCGCCCTGGAGCCCTATCGATGGAAGCGGTTCGAGGCCTGGCTCAACCCGGAGGACTTCAAGTGGAGCGGAGGCTATCACCTCATCCAGTCCCTGGTAGCCCTCGGGTCCGGCGGTCTGCTCGGCGTCGGCCAGAGCCACCAGAAGTTCTCCTACCTGCCGGAAGAGCACACGGACTTCATCTTCTCCATCATCGGAGAGGAGCTCGGGTTCGTGGGCGGCTCCCTGGTCATCACTCTCTATCTCGTCCTTTGCTGGCGGGGAATCCGGGTCGCCCTCAACGCACCCGATCTCTACGGAATGCTCCTGGCTCTGGGCCTGATCGGAGGAATCATCATCCAGGCGACCCTGAACATCGCCGTCGTCATCGGCGCGGCTCCCACGACGGGTGTGACCCTGCCATTCATCAGTTATGGCGGGTCGTCCCTGCTGTTCAGCATGGCCAGCATTGCCGTCATTCTGAACATCTCTCTGGCGGGAGAACGGGAGCGCCTGACCCGATCCACGGGCAAGTGGGCCCGCCAGGCCGGGGAGGTCGAGGCAGTTTGAACCTCGCCACAGCCGTTTCAAAAGTCGCCGCCGGGGGTTCGACAAGACACTCCGGCGCCCGAATGCTACTGGAAGGACCGTCGACGGACCAAGTCGACAAAGGATTGAACCAGATGGAGAACCCGAACACCACCGTCGCATCCATCGTCGCTGCGAACCGACTCGATATGAGCCAGATGCAGGACGTGCAGAAACTCCACTTCATCGGAATCGGTGGTATTGGAATGAGCGGCATCGCCCAGATGTGTCTGGAACAGGGCTTCCGCGTCTCCGGCTCGGACATGAAGGAGTCCGACATCACCCGGAAGCTGACCAGCCGGGGGGCTCAGATCTTCATGGGCCACGCTGCCGCCAACGTCCAGGATGCCGATATGGTGGTCATCAGCTCCGCTATTCAAAAGGAGAATCCCGAGCTCGTCGAGGCTCAATCCCGAGGAGTCCGGATCCAGAAGCGAGCTCAGATCCTGGGCTGGCTCATGAGCGGCAAGGACGGCATCGCCGTCGCTGGAGCACACGGCAAGACCACCACCACGAGCCTCATGTCCTGGCTTCTGGAGGAAGGCGGGCAGGACCCGACGCTGATCGTGGGAGGCGAGGCCAACAACTCCCGAAACAATGTCCGGTTCGGCAAGGGCCCCCATCTGGTCGCCGAGGCCGATGAGAGCGACGCCAGCTTCCTGAACCTGCCGGCCAGGATCGCCATCGTCACCAACATCGACGACGATCACATGGACTTCTACGGCCACATCGGCCACCTGACAGAGGTCTTCCTGGAGTTCATGAATCGGATCGACCCCGAGGGTTTTATCGTCGCCTGTACCGATTGCCCCCGGCTCCGGGAACTCCTGCCACGGGTCACGGTCCCGGCAGTCACCTACGGTCTGGAGGGCACGCCGGACTACACTGCGGATCAGATCGAGTATCGCGGTGGTTCCACCCGGTTCCGGCTTCGGGTTCACGGCGTCCCCAGGGGACACTTCGAGGTCGGCGTGCCAGGCCGCCACAATCTCCAGAACGCCCTGGGCGCCATCACGGTGGCCCTGAACCTGGGAGTCACCGAAGAGGACCTGGCTCGCGGTCTGCGGAGCTTCGAGGGAGTGAAGCGCCGGTACCAGCTCCTTGGAGAGGCAGCCGGCATCCGGGTCTTCGATGACTACGCCCACCACCCGACGGAGATCCAGGCGACCCTGGCCTCTGTCCGGCTCTCGGACCCGAGACGGCTGGTGGTGCTCTTTCAGCCTCACCGGTTCTCCCGGACCGAGCTGCTGGCCAGCTCCTTCGCCTCCTCTTTCCGGGACGCCGACCTGGTCTTGCTGATGCCCATCTATGGGGCCGGTGAGATCGAGAAGGAAGGGGTGGCCACGGACACCATCTACGAACACCTCGTCAAGGCTCACCCCTATGTCATACAGGTCCAGGGCGAGCGGGACTACAGCAAGCTCTTACCTCTCATCGCCAGCCAGCTGCAGGAGGGGGACGTGGTCATGACTGTCGGTGCCGGCGATGTCTACGAGATCGGCCATGAACTGCTGGAGTTCCTCGGGAAAGACGAAGGCCCAGCCTGAGCCGCGCAGCGGGAGTGTTTTGATGAATCCTCGGGTGAAGGGACTGGATCGGGTGGCTCCCGGCACCCAGTTCGATGCACCGGTTTCAGGGTTCACCACCTTCCGGATCGGAGGGCCGGCCTGGGCCGTCGCACGGCTCCACGGACCGGAACAGCTGCGGGATACGATCCGGTTCCTGGTCGACCGAGAACTCGCTTTCCGGGTCATGGGAAAGGGTTCGAACCAGCTCTTCCCCGATGAAGGATTCCGAGGCGTTCTGCTTCTACTCGGGGATGGATTCGATTCCCTGGAGATTGGCCAGGACGGGCTCTTCACCGCCGGGGCCGGACTGTCCCTGCCGAAGATGGCCAACGTCATCGCACGCCACGGCCTGGGGGGGCTCGAGTTCTCGGCTCAGATTCCCGGCGCCGTCGGGGGCAGCGTGGCTGTCAACGCGGGGGCCTTCGGTCAGGAGCTACACTCCAGGCTGGTGTCGGTAACTGCCGTGAATCGCCAGGGGACAGCGGTGGAGCTGCCGGCAAGCGCCCTGAAGGGATGCTATCGGACAACAGCACTGAAGGGTCACCAGGACCTGGTGCTCACGTCGGCCACGTTCCAGGCGGTCCCGGGAGATCCGAAGGCCGTTCAGCAGAAGCAGAAGGAGTACGGGATTTACCGGGATCGAACGCAGCCGCTGAAGCAGGCCAGCGCCGGCTGTGTTTTCAAGAACCCGGGCAAGGACTGCGCCTCCGCCGGAGCCCTCATCGAACAGCTGGGTATGAAGGGCTGGACCGTGGGTGACGCGGAGGTCTCCCGCAAGCACGCCAACTTCATCGTGAACCGGGGCCAGGCCCGCGCCGCGGACGTACTGGAGCTGATCGCCAGGATCCAGAAGCACGCACTGGCGGAGGCCGGGATTCACCTGCACCCTGAGATCGAATTCGTCCGGAACGAGGGGGAGGCCTCCGGTCTCGCGGGAATCGAAGAGTCCCGTGAATCACCGGCCATTCGAGAAAGCCAGGTTTGATCCGATCTGCCATTTCCCAGTTCAGCAAACCACTTTTCGTCTTCCTCATACCCGGAGGCTGTGCTAGAATCGCGTCCATGTCGGCTGGCCAGGCTGGGTGAGGTTCGAAGAGCATGATCCGAGGTGCGGGGAATCCGGTCCATAAGGTCCGTTACCGTCCGGGCGAAGTCCGAGCCCCCCGTCGCGGAAAGCGAGTGCGGGGGGCGCGGCAGTTCTTCGTGGGCATCACCCGAACGGCTTACTGGGCGGGTTTGAGTATTCTGATCGTCTACGCGATCTACCAGAGCTACGTCCTGTTCTTCGAGACCGATTGGTTCAAGATCGAAGAGGTGGAGGTCCGTGGTAATCAGGTGTTGCAGCAACAGCAAATACTGAGCCTTTCCCGGATAGAGCTGGGCAGCCACTTCCTGCGATACAAGCCGGAAGACATCCGGGGCCGAATCCTGGCCCATCCCAGGATCCTCGAGAGCCGCGTCTCTCAGGTCAGCCCTCGCAAGATTCGCATCGAAGTCGTCGAGAACCGGCCCGTGGTGAACATCCTCGTCGAGGGAGACCTCTACGAGGTGGGCGAGGACGGGAGTATCCTCGGCCCGGCCAACCCGGCCACCACCCTGCTCCCTCTGGTGGTCGGTCTTCCCATGACGGCTCCCGACGAGATGACCGGAGCCCCCCGTGTCGATCCCGAAGCCTTCGCCGTCATTCCAGCCTGGCTGCAGGCGCTCCAGAAGAGCTTCCTCTCCAACTTCGACCACATCGACTTCACGAACCCCTATCGAGTGGAGGTTCACTGGAGCGGCGTCCGGATTCTCATGAGTGAACCCACCGATGTGCTCAACATGTCGAACACGGCCCTCAGGACACTCCAGGATGCCGTGGACCGGAACATCGGCATCTACACCATGGACCTACGGTTCAGGACCTTGGTGGTCAAGTACAGCTCCGAGCCCAGGACCGGCCTGACGACATGGGCCATCATGGCCGCTGCTCCCCCGCCGGTCACGGAGGCTGCAAGCCCCACGCCGGTAGCGACGGTCCTTTCTCCCGGCGACGTGCTCACGAGCCACCCCGCCGTGCTGGCCGCCGCCTCGAGCCAGACTCCCGAGTTCGAGGCCCAGAGCGCTCGGTTCACCGACGAGGAGCTGGCCGCACTCGAGGCAGCCTCCGTACCGGCTGCGGATCTGGGCGAGGCAGCCAAGCCGGCATTCGTCGAGGCCGACGAGGTGGCCGAGTGGGATGTGGCGCCCGATTCGGCTTACATCTACAATCCACCCCCTCCCTCCAACCAGGGCTCGACAGGGGAAGAAGGCAGCTTCAGCCGTCGGCTGCTGGAGCGGCTCGCCACCCGCGGTGTTCATCTGGAGGTTCCCAAAGATGGCCACCAGTAACATCATCGTCGGCCTGGATATCGGCACCACCAAGATCAGCACCATCGCTGCCGAGATCGACGAGGCGGGGGCCATCAACATCATTGGTATCGGCCTGGCCCCTTCCCTGGGACTCCGGAAGGGCGTGGTGGTCAACATCGAGGACACCACCCGATCCATCCTGGAGTCGGTCTCGGAAGCCGAGAAGATGGCCGACGTCGTCATCGACTACGTCTATGTCGGGGTTGCAGGCAGTCACATCACGAGCTTCAACACCAAGGGCGTCGTCGCCGTTGCCGGAGATGACAGGGAGATATCCCAGTCTGACATCCAGCGTG
>JAJFLN010000292.1 GCA_021772705.1 Candidatus Cloacimonadota bacterium
GGTATCTGTCAGGATCTTCGGATCTCGCATCGTGGCGTCCTCCTTCGGGGATTTTGTTAGCGCCACGATGCTCCTTTCTTCAGGAGATTCTCAAGAAAGGCATCCCACTGCTTGAGGCTCCTGGCCGGACCTGTGGGGCACGGGGAACAGAGCTACTCGGTTGCGGTGGAACCGGGGTCTTCGCACCCCGGAGCACCCAATGGGCGGATCGTGATCACCCAGGGGGTCGCGCATACGCGCGTACGCGCGTGCGCGCGACCCCCTGGGTGACATGCACCCCAGCCGGAGTCCCGCAGTTGCCCGAAGTCCCCAGTTCATGATAATGTGGCCGACCCTTCGATGCCGCACTGCGTCGTGACCGGTCTGGCATCGATCCCCTCACTGCAACGGGGAAGAGACCTGGATCCCGCCGGGATCGGACGCTTGGCTGCGTCCCCTGAGATGGAGGATCGAGGATCTGTTCCCGGAAAGGAGGAGCATCGTGGATATCACGAAGCTCATGGTCGTCGGATCTGGAACGATGGGCGCCGGTATCGCCCAGGTAGCTGCCGCTGGCGGCCTCGAGGTCGTCATGCGAGACGTCGACCAGAAGTTCGTCGACAAGGGACTGGAGACCATCAACAAGAGCCTGGATCGGTTCGTGAAGAAGGAGAAGATCACCGAGGCTCAGAAGGCTGAGATCCTATCGAACATCACGGCCACGACCTCCATTGATGAAGCTGCTGACTGCGGCTTGATCATCGAGGCCATAACGGAGAACCTGGACCTGAAGAAGGAGCTCTTCAAGTCCCTGGATCAGGTCTGCGCCAACGGAACGATATTTGCTTCCAACACCTCGTCTCTGCCCGTGACCGAGATGGCGTTGGCGACGAAGCGGCCCGACAAGTTTGTCGGAATGCACTTCTTCAACCCCGTCCCGATGATGAAGCTCGTCGAGGTCGTAAAGGGCCCCCTGACCGGTGAGAAGGCTGCCAAGAGTGTCTGGGACGTGGCGCTCCGGATGGGCAAGGAGCCCGTCGCCGCCAAGGACACACCAGGGTTCATCTTTAACCGGCTCATCGTACCCTATCTGAACGAGGCCGCCTGGGCTGTTTACGAGGGCGTGGGTTCCCCGGCCGACATCGACAAGGCCATGAAGCTCGGCGGCAACATGCCCATCGGGCCCCTCGCTCTGCTGGACATGATCGGTATCGACGTGCAGCTTCACGTCAGCGAGATATTCTACCGGGAGTTCGGAGACCAGAAGTTCGCGCCCTGTCCCCTGGTCCGTTCCATGGTGCGAGCCGGCCACTTGGGCAAGAAGAGCGGCAAGGGCTTCTTCGACTACGAGTAGTACCTGAACCGATCGAGATTCGACGAGGAGACCGAGATGGATTACGAGAATGTGCTGCTTCACGCGGAAGCACCTGTCGGGACGATCACCATCAACCGGCCGGACAAGTTGAATGCCCTGAATGCCCGGGTGATGGCCGAACTGAGTCAGGCCGCCCAGGACATGGACAAGGACGACAACGTCCGGGTCGTGGTGATCACCGGCGCCGGAGAGAAGGCCTTCGTGGCCGGAGCCGACATCGGCGAGCTGGCCAAGATGCAGCCCGTGTCGGGCCGGGACGACTCGGCCTTCGGACAAGCTGTGCTCTTCGAGCTTGAGAAGCTGTCCAAGCCTGTCATCGCCGCCATCAACGGCTATGCCCTGGGTGGCGGCTGCGAGCTGGCTCTGGCCTGCGACATTCGCATCGCCAGCGAGAAGGCGAAGATCGGCCTCCCCGAAGTCGGTCTGGGCATCTTGCCCGGTTACGGCGGGACGCAGCGGCTGGGACGGATCGTTGGAATGGGCCTGGCCATGGAGCTCGTCCTCTGCGGCGACCCGATCGGGGCCGCTGAAGCCCACCGCATCGGTCTGGTCAACAAGGTCGTCGCTCCCGCCGAGCTGGCTGCCGCTGCCCGGGAGATGGCGGAGAAGCTGGCCACACGAGGCCCCATCGCTCTCCGGCTGGCCAAGCAGGCCGTGCAGAAGAGCTTTGACCTGGATCTGAAGACGGGCTGCGAGATGGAGTCCTCCTACTTCGGTCTCCTGGCGAGCACGGCGGACATGAAGGAAGGAATGACCGCCTTCCTGGAGAAGCGGAAACCGAGTTACAAAGGCCAGTGAGCGGCACCGCCGGCCCGGGCCGAAGGAAGAAGGCCGCGGCGCCCTCCGTTCGTTCCCCGTCCCGCTCCCGGAGCGGCAAGACGAAGGAACCGGAGGAGGGTGCTGCCGTCAAGCGCAAGCGACTCAACGATCTGACCGGGTCGGAGTGGAAGTTCTGGAGCCGCTCCGTCATCTCCAAGGTCTATCCACCGGACCTGCAGCACAAGCTCCGGCGAGAGCATGGCGGCCAGAAACCCCCGCGGCTCTGTGAGGACCTGATCCGGGTCTTCAGCCACGAGGGAGATCGGGTCCTGGACCCCCTTGCCGGCGTGGGAGGTACCCTCATCGGCGCTTCACTGGCGGGCCGCGGCGCTCTGGGCATCGAGCGCAATCCTAGGTGGGTGGAGATCTACCGGGAGGTCTGCCGTCTCGAGACTCTGGAGGAACAGGAGTGCCGTACAGGCGAGGCCTCCCAGGTCCTTCGCAGCCTGGAGGAGGCCAGCTTCGATTTCGTCCTCACCGACCTGCCTTACTGGAACATGGACAGCCTGTCGAAGACCCGCGGCAAGAGAGCCGCCGAGAGCCACCTGTCCCGGTTCGGCGCTCCGCAGGATCAGTCCAAGGAGAGCTGGCTCGAGGAGATGACCACCATTCTGGCCGGCGCCGTCCGGCTGCTGCGGCCCAGGAAGTACATGGCCGTCTTCATCGGTGATATGTACCGAGGTGAGGAGTTCCACATGCTCGGAGCCGATGTGGCCCGGGCTGTGACGGAGAATGGAATGGTGTTGAAGGCCAATCTGATCTGGTACGACGTCTCCAAGAGCTTGCACGTCTACGGCTATCCGGCTGCCTTTGTTCCCTCTCTGATTCACCAGAACATCCTGATCTTTCGCAAACCGGCTTGAAGTACATCGGAAACAAGACCCGCCTGCTCCCCTTCATCGATCAGGTCATGGCGGAGCTGGATATCGAGCCCGGGCGGGCCCTGGACCCCTTCTGCGGAACCGCATCGGTAGCTCGGCATCTCAAGAGCCGAGGCTGGTCCGTCGTGGCCGGCGACATTCAGCGCTATGCTTTCGTTCAGGCTCTGTCCCATGTGCAGGTGACCGAGCCCCCCGACTTCGGGAACATCGACTGCGGAGGCCCCGGGGCAGCGGGACTGCAGCAGGCACTGGATCGGCTGAACGAACTTGACGGAGAGGAAGGTTTCTTCTACCGGAACTATGCCCCGGGGGGGAGCGATGGCGCCCGGCAGTACTTCTCCGACGAGAACGCCCTGAGAATCGATGGGGTCCGCCGGTGCATCAGAGAATGGCGGGAGTCTGGCGCCCTGGGGCCGGAGGCTCACGCCGTGCTCCTGGCGTCTCTGATAAATGCGGCGGACTTCGTGGCCAACATGTCCGGAACCTACGGAGCGTTCCTGAAGATCTGGCGCTCCATGGCCTTGAAGCCCCTGACCCTGAGACCCATCGAGATCCTGTTCAGCCCGGTGCCCCAGCGGGCGGTGCTGAGTGACGCCGTCGACCTGGTGCGGCAGGAGCCCTGCGACCTCCTCTATCTCGATCCGCCCTATACCAACCGGCAGTACGCCACCAACTTTCACATTCTCGAGACTCTGGCAGAAGAGGACGAGCCGGAGCTGAGAGGCAAGACCGGCCTAAGGCCTACGGCTGACCAGCTGTCAGACTTCGCCCGCCGCCGTCGCGCCGCCCACGCCATGGCGAGCCTTCTGCAGGGTGCGCAGGCCCGATGGGTCCTGCTCTCCTACAGCGACGAGGGGCTGATTTCCCACGCCGTGCTCCTGGAGTTGCTTTCGACCCTGGGAGAGCCGCGCGTCTTCGAGCAGGTCTATCGCCGGTTTCGAACCGAGAGGGACCACGCCGGCCGGCGCTACAAGCGCCCCGATGACCGGGTCGTGGAGCGGCTGTATGCCGTCAGGACTCACCAGTCGATGGAGTAGATCTCCATGCCAGGTCTGGCGTTGCGAGTCCAGCGGAAGTGATAGTGCCGGTCCCTGGGAATCTTGATGGAATGAAGAAGCTGGAATCGGGGCTCCGGGAAGGGGTCGCTCCTCCTGGGATAGAGCCCGTACCAGGCCAGGGTGCTCTTCAGCGTATCGTCTCGGCGGAGGACCAGAACCAGATGAGTGGCCTGTTTCTTCCGCAGGTGGGACAGCAAGCGGGCCTGGTGCAGCGCCTTGCTTCCTTCCGGGTCCGTCAGGCCGCTGAAATCCGTCAGTTGTCTGTCCATGAAGAAGGCCAGGGCGCCGATGTCGTAGGCCGCGACGTTGGCGTCAACGGGCAGATTCCGCCGGATCCACCCAGCGGCCGAGACGTGCATTTCCTGGATGTGGTTGACGGAGCTACGAGTGACTCGCCACCAGGCTGTGGCGTTGCCGAGCCATCCCAGGACCATCAGGACCAGGAGCGCTTTCAGGAGGCCGTCGACGTGATGGGCCCCTGGCTGACGCCGGGATATCTGACCCGAGACATATGCCGCTCCCAGCGCGGGCAGGGCGGGAACCCAGAACAGCTGGATCACCTGATAGCGCCCCGCGTGGCCGTCGGTGGGCAGCAACACGGCATAGGCCAGAAAGAGGAGGCCCGTGTAGAGGAAGAGCGGGGTCAGAGGCGGACCGCGACCACTCGAGGCGGCGAAGATCCCCAGCAGGGCCAGGAGCGAGGCGAGGCCGGCCAGTCTTGAATCGATGGCGCCGGCCCAGCTGCCGTCCTCATCGTCAGTGGCTGGATGAAAACCGGACAAGCCCAGGGTGTAGCCAAAGTCGAGGAACCGTCCGGTCCAGTCGCCCGCCAGGCTCCGGGCCTGTCGCAGAATCACGGAAGGTGAGAAGTCCGGTTCTGGCGGAACGTTTGTGAGCCACCGCCGACCCTGCAGGGTGTTGGGGCTCAGTCCGCCCCCGGTGGCCAGGTTGAGCGAGAGCAGGAGTGCAAACCCGGCGAGTGCCGGTACCAGGATCGTGGCAGCTCTCCGGATACCCGCCGACTCCTCGACTTCCGACGGAGTCCGCTCCAGGAGTGTGGAGGCAGCCAGCGCCAGACCGAGCAGCAGACCTTCCGGCCGGGCCAGGGACGCGGCGGCCACGGCCAGCGCCGTTCCCAATCGATCCCGGGCCTGATGCCGCTCCAGGGTGAGGATGGCCAGGAAGAGGATGACCAGGGTCTCCATTCCCGAGACGGCGTGAAACAGGAGGTTTCCCGAGAGTGCCACCGAGAGGGTGCTGAGGACGGCATAGGTGGAGGGTACGGAGGCACGGATCAGAAGGCGTTGCCAGCAGAACACGAGGAGGACAAAGGCGATCATCCCGGGAATCAGGGCTGCGATGGCAGGGGACAGGCCGGCCCGGGTGGCCAGGACGCCGGGCAGGAGCAGGGCCGTCCAGAGATATCCCGTGGTGCCCGAAGAGGCCTCGGCGCCGCTCCAGAGGGCCCATCGGCCGTCCTGGACGATGGACCGGGCGTAGGCCAGGTGAATCCAGGCATCGTCCAGGGGCAGGCCCGGTCCGCTGTCGCTTCCAGCTGCGGCCCAGGCGAAGGCGATCACGGCCGCCAGGGCGGTGAGGCCACAGAGAAGGGACGGCCCACGACGCGGTGCCGCGCCGGGTAACTCTTCGTCGGTCCTGCTGGTCAGTTGTTCCGGCCGAAGCGACCGTCGTCCTCGAAGCTGTCCGGTCGGGCCTTGGTGGAGGACGGGACGGCGACGTCACTGGTCAAGAGGCCGATGTTGATCAATCGGATGAGACCAGGAAGATTGATCTCGACCTTCGAGGGATTGGTGGAGTTCAACCGGGCCCGGGCTCGGAGGAACTCGCTGGGGGTGATGCCCGACTTGCCTCCGGCCTGCTCTTCGAATTGCTGGATGACCTGCTGGGCAAGCTCCCCATCGGGGCCCAGATCCACTGCCAGGTCAGGAGGATCGACACGGCTGCGAATCCGGCCGGCCCTGACCAGGGTCACCAGGCTCTTGAGGCTGATGTCCAGCTTGTTGGGCGAGGTGGCATTGTTGACCGAAAGAGCATTGAGGAAGATGCTGGGAGTGATGCCGGACCGGCCATCGGCCTTCTCGTCAAACTCTTCGATGACCTTTCGGGCGGAGGCGACCTCCGGGGCTTCCCTGGGTTCCTGTTCCCGGGAAGAGTCTTCCGACGAACTGGTGGGCGCCCTGGGCGCGTTCACAGGAACGATGGGGGGGGGGGCCCCGGCGACGGCAACAGGCTCGGGCTTGTTCTGGTTGGTTCTCTGCTGCTGCTGTTCTTGCTGCTGTCGCTGGGCAACCTGCTGCTGCCTGGCTGCCGAGAGGATCTGGACCTGCTCCCGGAGGAGGAGGTTGAACTGTTCCTGGGCCTTCTGGACGGCGGAGGCCTTCAGCTCCGGGAAGCGGTCCATCCAGAGCCGATGACGGTCATGATTGGAGGGCAGACCGGTGCTGGTGATGCCTGGACCGCTGTACTGAAGGTCGGCATTGACGGTCATACCCGGTCGATCCTTGGCCAGGTCGGCGTTGTACTGGGCCACCCGCGCGCCGATGAGGGGGTCCAGGACGGCCCGGATCTGGTCGTCTGTCAGGACAGCCGGGTCGATGCCGTAGCTGTTGGCCTGACGGGGAACCTTGGTCTTGGCGACCTCCAGTATCTGAGCGTCGGTCAGAGTCAGGTCGTTCGCATTGGGAGTGCCCTGGGCGCCGCTGGCTCCCGTGTTGCCGCTGGCTCCGGTGAGGTCGCTCGTCCCCGGGGCTCCCGGTCCAGTCTGGCCTCCGGCGTTGTTCTGGGTCTGACTCTGCCGGGCCTGCTGCTCACGGGCCTGTTGTTCCTGCTCGCTCTTCCGGCGTTGCTCTTGCTCCTGGCGCTGCCGCTCGGCGAACTCCTGGCGCTCTCTGTCGAAGGCTTCGTCAGCCAGCCGTTCCTTCTCCCGCTCCGAATCCAGCAAGCTCTGGGCTGAATCAACCTGATTTGCGATGGAGTCTCGTGTACCGGCACCCTGCTCGGTGGCGAACTGCCGCTCCGCGTCGAGCCTCCGTCGCCGCTCGAGCTCGGACTCTTCCAGCAGTCTCTGGTTTTCGGCACCACGCTCCTGCTCCTCGAGCTGGCGGTTCTGTCGCTGGGCCCCGAAAACCTGTTCCGTCAGGGGACCCACGGCGTTGCCCAGGTTCTCGAAGACGCCACCCTTCTGGCGGCCTGAGCCAGTGCTGTCGGTGCTGACGGCGTTGCCCGGTCCGTTCTGTCCGCCGCCCTGGCTCCGGCGGCGTCGCCCCTGAGCCACCTGCTGCCGTGCGTTGGTCAGAAGCTGCTCGAAGCCAGCGGAACGGAGTCGCTCCCGGATGGCACGCTGAGTCTGGAAGAGGACGGGGATGCTGCCGGTTTCGCGATCGAACACTCGCTTGAACTTGCCTTGCAGGACCTCGCTGGATCCTTCCGGGGGACCCTGAGCGAGACGCCTGACGTTAGGAGACTGGCCAATCTCGTCGAGCATCACCTCCAAGGGCTTGACGGTCCGGTTGCCGGCGTAGAGGTAGAGGATGCGCTTTCGCATTCGCTCCTTCTCGCTCTCGTCCACGGACCGATCGTAGGCGAGCAGAAGTCGTCCCAGTTCACGCTGCCGGGTTCGGGTCTTGGAGATGTACTCGTCCAAGTTCTTCAGGCGGGCGGAGAAATCCTCCTCGTCCATGCCTCCCGGGCTCAGGGCCTGATTGCTCGATTCCTGCCGCTCCGGGTCCTCCTCGGAACTCGCTTCTTCAGCTTTCTGGCTACCCTTCAGATCCAGCACGACCAGAGCGTCAGCCAGCCAGGCGTAGACGTTGGCCGCGGCCTTCGGATCCTTGTTGTCGCCGGAGATCTTCTTGAGTTGTCTGTACTGCAGGCCCCAGAGGGCGCCGACCTCGACCTGGCAGGCCTGATTGCCCACGGCTCCACAGTCGAGCTTGCCATCCACATACTGGGTGGTCAGGAACTTCACGCTCGTCAGGGCCGATGCGATGGCGGCGATTCGGTTCTTGTCCTTGGAGGACTGGCGCTTGAAGGAGATGTAGGCATCGAGCAGCACCTGGGCCCGCTTCTGCTGATCACCCTCCGCCTTGCCGTACGCCGCGATGAAGGGGCCCATGGCCTCCTTGAGACCCTCCTGGCGCATGATGTCCGAGACATCCCCCACGATCTTGTACGGGAGGGAGTCCTTGCTCTTCGTCAGGCCGGGATAGATCAGGAGAGGCAGCAGACCCCTCTGAGGGATGCTGGTACCCTTGACGTTGAGCTCCAGGGCTTCCGAATCCCGGTACAGCTGGCCGATGACGAAGCGTTTGACCTCATCGAAATCCTTGACCTGACTCCGGAACTCCTCGCCGTCTCCCAGATCGATCTGACGTGTACGTGCCTGGGGCTCCGTGCCATCAATAATGTGAAGATCATCCAGACCGGGGGAGAGCCTGTCTGTCTCCTCCGGAAGTGACGACGGTCCGTCTTCCGCGTCTTCCGCCGATCCGCTGGGCTGATCCGACCGGCCAATCTCCTGCGCCAGATAGGCCTTGCCCTCTGGGCTGTCGAAGATCGTCTGAACCTTCAAGTACTCCTTCTGCAGGAAGGCCTCGAACTTCTTGGGAAAGACCTTGAAGTTCTCTCTTCCCCGGCGCTGGGCCTCGAACTCGTCGAGACTGTCCAGAACCTTCTGGAACGTGTCCCCCTCGGATCCGGCCTGCTCGGAACCGGTGTCCCGGCTCTCGGCGTCTGACTGGGGAGCCAGGGGATCGTTGGTGGTTTCTCCCGATGCAGGAACCGGGCTGCCGGTCAGGGCGGCCAGGAGAAACAGCACAGCAAATCTGCCGATCATGCCCGAGTTCATTCCACCCCTATCTACTGTCGTCCCGACCCGGATGTTTCAATTGCTTCAAGAATCCCTCATTCAAGCCTAGTTCGCGGTCTTGGTGGTGTCAATCTGTCATGAACGGCATCAGGACCAGGGAACCCCTCGATGGGCCCCGTATCAGTTGACGAACCCAGGTACGCCGGGGATAGAAGAGAGGCCGAAACCAGTGGCTGTTGTCAGTCCCAGCGGCGCTTCAGGTCCGCCAGGCGCTGGCTCACCTCGGCCCGGTCCAGCTCTTTCATGTCTTCCGGGAGGAATCGGCGGTCCGTGCACTCCGCGATGGCGGCATAGATCTGGAGGTCGATCTCCTCGCCGTACTGGGGCGGTAGGTACTCGGCAAGCTCGCTCTTCAGGTCCTGGGGGCGAACCTGATCGGAGCCCTCCAGGAGGCTCCGGCGCCGGGCCCTGACGAGGAGGCCCTCGATCTCGGCGCCGCTCATCCGCTCCGCGGCGTTGCGGGCTACCTCCTCCAAGACGTCCTGGGCGATATTTGCGCCGGTCTTCCTGGCCATGACCTCGAAGAGGGACTGCCGATCCTCGAGGGTGGAGGGGTAAAAGAGAGGGATATGCACCTCGCAGCGGCCCTGACGCTTCAGGTCCACGGGCAGCAGATCCGGCCGGCAGGTGAGCAGGAACCAG
>JAJFLN010000293.1 GCA_021772705.1 Candidatus Cloacimonadota bacterium
CGTGCCAGCGGGGTTAGCTCTAGGCTCGACCGGTTTCGACTGATTCCCGGGACTTGCAGGGGACGAAACCCTGACCGGTGCCGCCCGAGGGCTGCTCACTGGTTTCCCCTTTGGATCTGTCGAGCCATCAGGGACCAAAGCATCGACCCGCGACACGTCCTCTGGCTCCTCGGGCGCATCTTCATCGGCGAAGGACGGCGACGGACCGGGTATCTCCCTGTCCACCAGCGTGTCCCGGGAAGTGTTGGTCGCCAGGTAGGTGTCAGACGTGCGCTCGAACCGGAGGTGTTCCTCTCCGGAAAGGACCGGTGCCGGGCCAGCGCCTTCTCCGCTCTCTCCCGAGATGATCCGGGCTCCGAGTCCGGAGTGAAGACGAGGCATCGCCCGCCCGAGTCCGTCACCAGGAGCGGCAGAACCGGCAGCGAAGGGTGCCGTGAAACGGTGGGCGTGGTGCTTTCTGGGCCGGCTGATCCGTCGCTGTTCCCTCAGGCCCGAAGCGAGAGGATGGTTGACAGGAATGGGCGCCTCCGGAAAGGCAACCTGAGCCGGAGCCGGAAGTGGGGTGCCGGCCAGGGGCAGCTCAGCGATCTCGTCGGGAATCCGTCGCGGGTCCTGACTCAACAGGAAGTCGTCGTAGGCGATGTCGAAGAAGATCACGTCCCCGCCTCGAGCCCGGATCTTGGCCGAGAGGGCGTTCTTCAAGACCGAGCTGTCCCTGTCCGATGCCAGTGCCGGAACGCCGCGGGCCTTGCCGCTCATCCTGGCCCCACCTAGCAAGTTGTCCAGCCGGACGTCATAGGAACCGTGTTCTAGCCAGACAGCGGCCTCTCTTCGGTTCTTGTACACCGACATAGGTCCGCTCCTGAGTCTCTTCCCTGACCGGCTACTGACCACCGAGAGATCGATCAGGTCCGAGGTCTCGCCCAGAGTGTGTTCCGTGTCGTACCAGAGCTTGCCGTTCCGCCGGAAGACGAGTTTGCTGTAGTTCAGGACCACGTCCCGGGTCTTGCCTCTGGCCAGAGAGATACCGGGATGCTCGAAGACCAAGTCCGTCCCCGGGACCTGAAGCTCCAGCTCGTAGGTGCCGGGACGGATCTCGAGCAGCTCCGGCATGCCTCCTCCCGCGGGGGCGCCGTAGCCGTCACGGGTGGTCCTGCCCTGCCTGACAGTCTTCCCATGGTGATCCTTCAGCCGGAAGTCCATCTCGAGGAACGTGTCCCGGAGGCCTCGGGTGTGGACCCGCAACCGTCCGAACTTGCTCTTCCAGACCTGCTTCCTCGAGACCCTTGCCGTGTTGATCGATGTGGCCGGCTCCAGGGTGTACCGGAACGGTGCCCAGCCCGTACCGTGGCCAAGGCGGACCGATAGCTTCCCCCCTCGGATCGGATTGTCCTCTCGGATGTCCGGGGACCGGTAGGTCAGCTGGAAGCTGCTTCTGGCGCTTGCCGCCACCTCCGAGAAGAGCCTCTTCAGGTCCTGGCGGTTTGGATTGAGAAGGAAGTGGCCGCCAGTGGACCTTGCCAGGGCCGCCAGCCGGTTTCGGGCCACATGAGGACCGACACCGATGGTGTGAATGGTCATTCCCTGTTTCCAGGCCGCGGCGGTCAACTCCAGCATCGAGGTTTCGGAGAGGGCCATTCCGGTAGGGGCGTAGTCCTGCTCCCGGCCGTCGCTGATGACGATCAGAACGGGACGTCCGATCCCTCGCTTGGCCTCGTGCATTCCGGCAGCCACGCCGTCGTAAAGGGCCGTGGCGCCGTATCCCTTCATGCTCGAGAGAACATCCTTGAGCAGCCGCTTGTCTGTCGTCACTTGTTGCAGCGGGTGGACGACCCTGCCGAAGGCAACCACGGCCATCTCGTCCTGGGGTGCCAGCCGGTCGATCAGGTCCGTTCCGATCTCTCGAATCTGCCTCATCCCGCGCTCCACGCTGCCGGAGTCGTCGACGATGAGTCCGATGCTGACTCCCGAGCGGTAGGGCATGACCTTGAAGTCACGGACTGGTACTTCCTCTTCGACGAGACGGAAGTTCCTCTCCACCATGTTGCGAAGGGGCAGGTCCCTGGGGGCCCTGACGTCGAAGATCAGCCGAACGCTGGGAAACTCGTCCACCTGGACCTGTCTCACGTCGATCTTCAGTCCCCCACCGGCAAGGGCGGATGGGCTGGTCAGGACCAGTGCTGCCGCCGCGATCAGGAATGCCCCGACCCGGGTCATGGCAGGACTGGAAGTAGGCGCTGTGTGGAGGGCTGTCATCTTCGAAGTCTCCCGTCGGATCAAGGGATGTGAATCCGTCCCCTCGGATAGTGACGCTTCATCAGGTCGTCAGTCTTGGCCAGGTACTTGTCCGCGTAGTAGGCCAGAGAGCTGTCTCGGGTCGACTGCCGGACCCTGGAGAAGTAGAGCTTGGCCTCCTCGAAGCGATCTCCTTCGAGGAATGCCTTGCCCTTCTTGAAGGCTTCCCAAGCTTCCCTCTCGTCCAGGATCAGGACCACGTTCGGGTTCCGATGAAGTGCGCTCTCGTAGAGCCCCCAGACGGAGTCGTCTCTGGGATTGAGCTTCACGGCCTGCTGGAGCACCCGGGCGGCGTCCTCGTACTCGCCCCGCTTCAGATGAGTCTGGCCTCGATGGATCAGGTCACCCACGACCTTCCCCCGCTCCAGGGCGGACCGATGCTTGTTCCAGGCCTCCACGTTCTCCGGGTCCTTCTTGAGGGCGGTCTTGAAGGCCTCGGCGGCGAGGCCGAACCGGTACTGCCGTGTGTAGGCGTCACCCTCGCGGATGTAGTCCTCCGCCGACTTGATCCCGAGCCGATACCGGTCCAGGGCCGAGGCCGGTACGGCCGTCACTATCATGGCGATGAGCAGTAGAAGCACCGAGCGCTTTCCGATTGGGAGGGTCATCTCTGTCCTCTCGTTTTCAGCTGTGTCATGGGATGTCGGGAGCCTGTCATCTCCGTCTCCTGTCATTCTTGAATTCATGGTTTGACCTCGACCCTGACGAAGCTCCTCGCTGCAGAGTTGCGGATCGAGCGCGCCTGGACCTCCAGATAGGCCCGCTGGCCCGGCTGTGCGTCAGAGGGAATCCGGACGTAGAGCGTCACGTAGGTTGCGTGACCCGCATCGAGGGTCACACGGTTCTTCGACAACCTGCCCCAGCTTCGTCTCAACCCGGAGACCGTGAGTGAAAAGGTCTCCCGAGTCGTGCCGTTGTTACGGATTCCCAGCCGGCCGATCATCAGTCCCGGCGACTTGTGGACGTTTCCGGGGAGCATCTCCAGATGAACCGACCGGGCGGGAGATACGAGCAGGTGAGTCCGGGACTTGACGATGACGCCACCCAGGCGGTCGAATCCGGCGACCCCGACAGGAACCCTCTGGCCTGGACGGAACTGGAGGCCAGCGGGAAGACTGACGGTTCCGATCATCTCCACCTCCGCATCGGGCTCGATGCGCAGCAGCGGGACGTCGTCAAAGTGGAGCGCCTCTGGCAGCGGGTTCCGCGGGTCGGCCCGGAAGGCCAGTTCGACGGTCCGATCCGACCGGTTCCGGGCGATGAACGCCACGTCCACGGCCTGGCCAGGAGAGATGGGCACGGTCGGGACCACCGGTCTGAGTACGATCTGGTCGGCGCCGCTCTTGATGAGCGTGATCTGGGCGAAGTTCTCGATTCCGGGGTGGACGGCGCTGGCCATCCTGATGGTCACATGGGTGAAGCTGCCGCTCTCGGCCTGCCGAGGGGGCGAGACGCGGAACGGTATCCGGGTCCTGGGAACCGTGGGCCCCAGGGTGACGTGGTTGGCCGGGAAGTCGATGAACCAGCCTTCGGCGGGCTTCACGATCGAGATGTCGAAGGTGTCGGTTTCGTTACCCAGGTTCTCTACATCCAGATGCTGAACCGAGTGACCGTGGGGTATCGAGTAGCTGTAGACCTGGCCCTGGTTCAACCGGGGGCTCGACAGGGGAACCGTGAGAGTGGTCCGGGCTGTGAGGATACGAATCCGTTCGGGATCCGTCAGCTCGTCCTGGTATCCAAAAGCGACCCGGAACTGTACCTGCCGCGACTTCTTCACTGTCAGGGGGGCCGTCACCTTCAGGAGGATCTCCTGCTGGCCGCCGGGAACCATGGTCAGCTGGCGAGGCGAGAGATAAGCCAAGAAACCGTCGGGTACGGTGCTCACGATCCTGGCACGGACGCCACGGCGGGCGTATCCATCGTGGGTGATCCTGTAGCGGTAGGTGGCGATCTGGCCTGGCAAGATGTGGTCTGCTCCGGAGTCACTCTCGACGATCAGCTCATCGGGCCGGTCCCAGTCCGGTCCCTGTACGTCCAGGAGTCTGCCGTTGACGCTCATCCGGGTCAGGAATGCGATCCGATGGGTGTTGGCCGGCTGGTCGGCGTAGTGGATGAGCAGCGTGGTTCGCAGGTTCTCCGGCGCCAGCTCTGTCCTGGGAGTGGAGACGGCGTAGACGATGTTCTTCGACTCACCCGGTTTCAGAGTGAATGCCGTGTCGGTCAGCTTCCTGTGCCAGCCCGTCGGCATCTCCACCTTGGCGTACTGAACGTGGATTTCCCTGGGATGGTTGCCCCTGTGGCGGATGGTGATGGGGAACTGGGCGACGGAACCCCGCTCCACGATCGCCGATGACGCCGTGGCCTGGAGCTGGAGATCGATGGGATAGTCCGGGAACTCGGTTTCGAAGTCAGGAAGTTCGAACCGGTTGATGTTCCGGATCGGGGCAAGTCCCGTGGCCGTGGCCTTCCCCAGGAGGGAAACCCGGTAGTTCTCGGCGGCGACCAGATAGTAGAGCCCCTGCGCCACGGTTCGTATCAGCTCGGCCAGCAGGGCTGAATCGCCAGCGTATCGGGCGGGCAGGTGATCCCGGTAGACCGGGGTGATGAGCAGCTTGCTCCAGGCTCTCGCCCTGCGGTCTCTGCCGAGAGTCTTGGCCAGGAACCGGCCGAAGGTCACCAGCAGCTTCCTCTGTTCAAGGAGGGCCCTCTCGTACTGCTCCAGCACGGAGGCCAGGTCCACGGCGGAGGTGATCCTCCAGAGGCGCCGGAGATCCCGGATCTCGCGCCAGGCAGCGACCTGCAGCTTTCGGAGACAGTCCGCCATGCGGGTTGCCGCCGCAACGGAGTGGAATCCCTGGGTGAAGGCCGTGGAGGAGTACTCCTCTCCCGAGATCCGCCGTGCCTTAATCAGCAGATCCTGGCTGATGGAGCTGTACTGACCCGAGCCGGCTGGAGCGGAGATCTTGGGGCCGTCCCGCTCCGGCAGTGTGGAGGTGAGCCGCCGGGTCTCCCGGACCAGGGTGGATGCCAGCTCCATCATCTGCCTGTCAGAGACGGGTCTTGGCGGTCGCCGGTTCTGGGCCTCCAGGATGGACAGAGCTTGATCCCGGGAGAGGTCGTCTTCTGTCTCTTCCGACTTGTTTGCCTTCCGGACCATCTCCACGTAGCCGGCCCAGAGACGGAATGCCCGGATTCGCTGGTAGGCCAGGGTAAAGGCCTGGAGCAGCGCATCGGTCTGGTGCCGGTTCTCCTTCCAGAGGGGGCGGACGGCGACGAAGAAGGTCCGCTGGGACGTGGACTCTTCGCTCTGGGAGGGCTTGACCAGCAAGACCGATGAGATCCTGTTGTGAACCTTGATTCGCGACTCGATCCGGTATCTTCTGAGCGGTTCGGCGTAGTTGACCGGCAGGGGAAACACGAATCGGCCTTCCCGATGGAAGCCCTCGTCGTCGCTCACCTGCTTGCCCCGAGCCTTGAACTCGATCTTGTCCTGCCAGTCCAGGACCCAGTTCTCCCTCGGCCCCTCGGGGAATCCGTGGTCCGAGTAGATGCGAACCGTGAATGTGATGTCCGCCTCGGCGCCGGTGGCATTCACCGCCGTGCGCCAGGGAAGGACCAACACCGGGTTCGGGTCCTCGGCCAGGACGATTTCCTGGGACTTGACCTTCCAGTCCGCCGTTGCCCGGACATTGGGAAGGCTGTAGGAGCTGGCCTCCAGGCGGGCAACCTGAAGTTCTGAAGCTGTGGCGGTTTGTGCCACTGCCAGCAGGCAGAGGGCAACCGTCAGTATGTGATCAATCGGGTTTCGGCGCATCTCGAAGCGGTCGTCAGCGGGAGGTCGCGTTTGCAGACCCTCCCGCTACTGATATCGAGAATCGGCGCCCGAAAGGTTAGGGACCGGCCAGGGTACGGCGGCTTCGAGGACGGAGCTTCGGCTTCAGCTCCCTATCCGGCGCTCACCATGGGATCGTCCTCGTCTTCCTGATCGTCGGTATACAGGTAGGTACGCCAGGACCGAGGGACCTGCTTGACGCCCAGACTTTGACGAATGCTGAAGAGCCAGCTGGGCCGGCCGGGCCGCCGGAGCAGGCGGAACCCGATCTGGGCGGGGCTTTTGGCGCCCTTGCGACGGTTGCAAGGAATGCAGCAGGTGACGATGTTCTCCCACTCCGTGGGTCCGCCCTTGTTGCGGGGGATCACGTGATCCAGAGTGAGCTGCTCCCGAGGATGCCGCCGGCCATCATACTGGCAGATGAAGCGATCCCGGGCGAAGATGTTCTCTCGAGAGAACCGGACGGCGTGCCGGCATCGGGTCTTCACGTAGCTCCTGAGGCGCAGAATGGACGGAACCCGCAGGGACCGGCTCGGACTGTGGACGTAGTGGTCGTACTCCTCCACCACATCCACCTTGTGGGAGAACAGCAGCACGATTGCCCGTTGCCACCGGACAGCCCTGAGTGGTTCATAACTCGCATTCAGCAATAGCGCCCGCGGATACACCCGTTTCCTCCCTCTCAACACACCATGATAATGCAGATGGGACGATTTCGCCAGGCGGCGGGAGCGCCGAAGCCCTGTGGTGGTGGGAGATCACAGTGTCTCGTCGATCGCCGGGTGCAGCTTTCTCGTGATCTTGCGCTGGAGCAAGCTCCCCTCGTTCGCCCCACTATGGATGCCCGCATCCAGGACGACTGAATGGCCGAGTTTTCCCGATCCGTTCGTCCTGAGCCTGTCGAAGCATGTCCTGAGCCACGCCGAAGGGGATGAATGGAGCGGGCGGCCATATCGTCTGAGCC
>JAJFLN010000294.1 GCA_021772705.1 Candidatus Cloacimonadota bacterium
TCGAATCTGGTGGCGAACGCCATCATGCTACAGAATGTCGCTGACCTTACATCCGCCTTGAATGCAGCAGTGGCCGAAGGGTATCCGGTGACACCGGAGCTGGTTGGTCGGCTTAGTCCCTACATTCGGGATCATATTCGCCGATTTGGCCAGTATGTGCTAGATATGAAAGATAGACCCGAAGCTTTGGAGCCGGTGGAGTTCAAGCTGAACCTGGGGCTCTCAAATCCCTTGTGATGCATTTTACGCGTATCCTGCACATGCCCCCACTACGTCGATACGCACGGGTACATTCTCCTCAATTTCTTGGGCTTTGCCGCCATGGGGAAGCGATTCTGCCCAAGAATCAAAGGGCTCCATAGCCAGTGGATCTATAGGATCAATCGAGACCGGGACTATGGTCCGCTGACACCGCTTGTAGGTCGGGGGGATCGAACAATCAATCTCCAGTGGATCGAAGACTCTTGGGACCGGATCGGTCACTTCTTCGCTTCACTCGAAGCCGGCCACAGTACCGCCTCGGTGGCCCTGAAGCGCATTGTCTCCTATGGTCCGAAGAACGAATTCTACCGCGGCGCAATCGAAGCTGCCAAGGTATTCAAAACGGAGTTCATTCTCGATTTACTTCAGGATCCGACACTCCGACGTCGCCAGCGACGAGGACTACTCAAGGGCGAACAACTCAACTCTCTCGCGAGAAACGTCTTCTATGGCAAACGTGGAAGGGCAGATTGGCGTGACCTTCATCGCCAGATGTGCAGCGCGAGTTGTCTGACTGTCGTCCTCGCGTGCATCATCTACTGGCAGATCAAGGAGATGGAACGAGTCCTCGGGGAACACGACCCAGGAGGGGCGGGCATTGACGTGTCCATGCTGGAACATGTCAGTCCCATTGGCTGGGACAACGTTATTCTCTATGGCCAGTATCACCTGAACCAGAAACTCGTTCGTGGACAACCGTCGATCGAAGAGCTCATGGAAGCCCGAGAGTCCAGCGCAGCCCAGAGATCACGCCCTTAGGGTATATGAGAACACGAATATGCCTCCTACCCTTAGTTGGGACCCTAGACAGGATCCTTCTGCTTCTCGCGGTCGAAACCGGACTCCGCGTCTCGGAGTTCATTGGATTACGTCAAGGAGATGTAGCTGAAACGTTGGTCCGGTCTGAATCTCAAGTCCAGGTCGGCTGGTCTAACTCAAGCGCGAGATTCTATTCTCGCGTGCTCTCATGGGGAAATGGGATGTTGATAAATGGGACGCTCAGTCCCCCATTTCACGTGGGCCGACCGTGTATCCATCAACCAAGTGGAGCTGGTGCAATCCTCGTCGCTTCCATTGTTGCTAGTTTGAGTGATGTGCCCGATCTGGGAGTCTTTGTGCTGGAAGCCTTGTGGCGGGCAACAGGAATCGAATGCGATGACACAGCACCCCAGATTCAATGAGTGCGGGGAAACATGAGCCATCACCTCAGGTGAAAGTTCGTAGATGACAGACTTTCCCTTTCTGTGGCTCTGGACCAGCTTGGCCTTCCGCAATACCCGAAGGTGGTGGGACATAAGGCTAGATTCCAGATCGAGATCGACGTTCAACTCACTCACGGACCGCGGGCCGGTCAGGAGTCGCTCGACCACGGCAAGTCGAGTGGGGTCGGCAAGAACCCGAAGTTTCTCGACGCACACCTGGGTCGCGTCGAATTTGTTGTTTTTCCTTGAGGAACGATTGGGCATTGGATCGGCCCTGGATGGTATTCCGTTCGCCGTGGCACCGTCAACCGAAAGGGCCGTTTCAACGGTTTTCTGAGTGGTCTCTCTGCAAGCAGCATCCCCGCCCGAAGATCCGTTCTCAGTCAACCAGAATTTTCTTGACCTGCTCTCATCTGATCGATTACTCAGTTGAATCATTATTCAACTGATGGAGGGTTGAGTGGTTGGAATGAATGACAGCGAGAATTTCCGGGTGGAGGGTTTTCCGAGCTCCGCAAGAGTTGGCACGGTCTTGAAGGTTCTGGGGTACGCACTCGTGAGTCTGGTGTTTTGTGCTCACGCGGGGGCAGCTCCCCGCCCCCTGCGAATTCAAGGATCGACAACGGTGAACCCCGTCTGTGCCGAGGCGAGTGAGATCCTGGGACGCGATCGGGGGATGTCAATCACGGTTGATCCCCAAGGAGGGTCGGGGGGTGGCCTGGCTGCCCTCGGAGACGGCCACGTCGATATCGCGATGAGCTCGAAACCCGTCGGGTCCCGTGAGCGGAAGCGGTATCCAAATACGGCCTTCCACGAGACCGTGATCGGACTCGATGCCGTTGCGATCGTCGTTTCCAGACCGGTTCAGGAAGGGGGCGTGACCTCGCTCACCCGCGATGAGATCCGTCAGATCTTCGAGGGGAAGATTTCCAACTGGAACGTGGTGGGAGGTCCTGATCTAACCGTGTTCGTCTATGACAAGGAACCGGGTCGCGGTACAAGGGAGGTCTTCGAAAAGTTCGTTTACGGGAAAGACGAACCCCCGTTCGTGGTCTTCAAAAACTATGCTCAGGTGGGGGGTAACGAAGAGACTCGCGCCAAGGTTGCCGCCCACGGGTCTGCGATTTCCCAGCTTTCGGCCACCTGGGCGGAAGGAGACGAGCAGCTGGCCGTTGTGGGCATCCGGGGAGAGGGAGATGCGGTCGTTTTGCCGGATGAGGCTTCCATCCGGTCGGGGGCC
>JAJFLN010000295.1 GCA_021772705.1 Candidatus Cloacimonadota bacterium
GAATATATTCGATATCATGGCAGTCGTCAACAAGGTGCTCGATCTCGCCCCCGGCGGAGGTACCTGCCCCTAGGTAACTCTAGCCGTCGCAGCAAGTCCCGAAACAGAAACTCAAACTGACGTTTAATCTGACAGAGAAGGAGAAGCAACAGTGATTCAGGCAACGAAGAACAGGCTACGGACCGCCGTCGGTCTTCTGGCTGTAGCAGCGGTGTTCATGACGCCAATGTCGGTGGCCCAGGCCCACACTCTTGCCGTCGGGTCCGCTAGCGGTTCACCCGGCGCCGAGGTAACTATTCCGTTCACCTGGACCAAGACGAGTAATGTCAACCTCGCCGGACAGTTCGACCTGCTGTTCGACAGTTCCCAGCTGGAGTTCACGGGAGTCGCGCTCGGTCCCGTATACGAATCCGCTTCCGGAGCATCGATCAGCACCGGTTCCGCTACCGGCGGCGTGACGGTCATCTTCTTCAATCAGAGTCAGAATTTCGTGGTTGAGAATGGCACTCTGCTTACGGCGACCTTCAAGGTCCGCCCGGCGGCCACGACGACGTCAAACAGTCTGACCATCGCGTCGGGTCTGTTTTCGGACAACACGGGTGGCGCCAATGCTGACATCAGCAGCCAGGTCACCGTGACTGCCGGAGCTGTCACCCTGCCCGCGCCGCCCACCGTGGCCAGCGTTGCTTTCTCTCCCACCGCCTTGACGGGCCAGGCACCCCAGAATGTGACCGTCACAGTTACCTTCAGCGAAGCAGTGACTGCCAGCCCGGCCCCGATCATGTCCCTGGCCAAGACTCCCTCGAGCACCGGCAGTGCTCCCGGACCGGTTACTCTGTCGCCCCAGGGCGGAGGGTCCAGTGCCACGGTCTACACAGGTACGTTCTCCGTCAATCATCTGAGCAACGGCACACTGACCGCATCATTCACTGCCACTGACGTGAATGACAGTCTGGCCCTGGCGACGCAGCCCACCTCGGGCAACACCCTCGCTGTCAACCTGACTCCCCCACCGGATTCAGTGGCCCCCACGGCGACCATCGCGGTCTCACCGTCGACGGTCACAGCCGCAGGCAACGTGACCATCACCTTGACGGTCGCGGACAACAACACCCCCGTGGTGGCCAGCACGCCCACCATCAGCATCACCGGTCCCCTGGCGGCGGTCAACGTGACCAACCAGGCCATGACCGCCGGTGCGAACAACACCTTCACCTTCACCCGGGCCATTCCTTCCCAGGCCGGTGTCAACGGCACCTACGACATCGCCATCACTGCTACCGATGCAGCCAGCAATCCTTTGACGGCGGCAAATATCTCGGGTCCCAAGTCCTTCACCGTGGCCATCACCGGGCTCCCGTCGGTCACGGCCAATGCCAGTGCTGGAAGCACCTCTAGGGCCCCGGGTACCATCGCGCTTGACGCCTCATCCTCCACCTTCACCGGTACGGACGTCACGGGTGTGACCTACTCCTGGAGCCAGACGTCCGGTCCGGCAGAAGCCTCACCGGGTATCTTCAGCAGCACCAGGACGGCCCCCAAGGCATTCTTCAACGCCAAGAGCGCCGGAACCTACGCCTTCCGCGTCGTTGTTACCTCCGCGGGCGCCACACCATCCGTGTCGGCCGCCAAGGATCTCAGCGTCGCCATCCTCGACCTGGCGCCGGTCATCGTGACCCAGAACCCGGTCATCAAGCGACTCCCGGCCACGGGGACGACGGACATCACTCTGAATGCCAGTGACTCCTTCGATCCCAACGGCGACACGATCACCTACTCCTGGTCGACGGGAATCTCCACCACCTCGGCTGTCCTCACGAACAACACGTCAGCGGCAGCGACCCTGACTGTTCAGAGTGGGATCACCCAGGTGGACAGCATCGTCAACCTGACGGCCACGGCCAATTCAAACTCCACCTCCGCGGCAATCCAGGTCATCGCGGCCACCACGGCACCGCCCCGGGCGTCAGCCGGCGTGGACCAGAGCATCACCACGACGGGGGCGACGGTCCAGGTCAAGCTGTACGGTCGTGACAGTTATGCGCCTAGCAACCCGACGGCGGCAGCGGCCACGGCCTTGAACTTCGCCTGGACGCTGGAAGGCTACGTCAACACCAGTGGTGTCCAGTCCGCAGGGTCAGCCACCTTCAGCAACGCGGCGGCAGTCGATCCGACTGTCACTATCTCGGCGGCGGGTATCTATACGTTCAAGCTCGTCGTCACCACGAGGGACTCGGCCGCACTGTCGGCCGAAGCCCGAGTCAGGGTTCGCCTGTCCCGGATTGTCGCTGGTGGCGGCGTCGCTCGCGGTACGATTTCGGTCTCCGCTAGCGATGCATCTCTGGTAACCAGTGCTGCGTCCATCGCAGCGGGTCGAATCACCACGGTTGTGGCCGCCACGGCGCAGCCCACGGCCAACGCGCAGTTCACCTTTACCGGTTCCGCCAGCGGCGGCGGCGCGGGTATCGTCACCTACCGGTGGGCTGTCTACGATCCCACGAGGCAGAACCAGATTCAGCTGACCAACTCCACGGGTGCCACGACTGGGTTCATCGCAACTGCCAACCAGGCTGGTACGGCGGACATCATCCTCCAGGTCGCCCGTGGCGGCGTGCAGGGTCTGCCGGCGAGAATCCGGTTGAACCTGGCTCGCACCAACAACTCGGCGCCGACGATCACCGTGGCCAACGCCACCTCAGGCGGCGTCAAGGTCTCCGGGGCGACGACACAGCCCGCAAGAATCACTGCTGGCGGTGTCTCACCGACCATCAGGATCAACGTCACGGCAACTGATGCCCAGACCGCCGCCGGTTCGCTTACCTACACCGTGACCCAGCTGATCCAGTCCGAGATCTCGGCGCAGCTCACGGCACTGGGAATCGATCCGACCAACCCGGCCTTGGGCAACACGGGTGGTACCACTCCTAGACTGGAGGCCTTCGCCGCCGGCTCGCAGACAGCCACCTTCGCCGCCGGTTCGGCCACTCTGGACTTCAACCTGCGGCCCGTGGGCGCGACGGCTGACACGGAGGCCATTGGTGGTGCCTATGTCTTCGCTATCACCGTGTCCGACGCTTCCGGAGCCACGGCTCAGAAGATTGTCACCGTCAACGTCATCGACCTCAGAGTCGGAGGTCGCGGCCTCCTGAACCTGAGCGTCAATGGTGCCAATGCAAGTGAGGGTGCAGAGGGTACGGTCTACCAGGTCGCCACCAACCTCACCTCGTCGGGTCAGTTGGTTCTCGACCTGACCGGAACCACTGACTTCAGGACCGGCTTCAGGGTCTCGATTTCCGACGGTACTCCGACCACCACCTTCGCCGGATTCATTCGGTGGGATCAGGCATCGGGTCCGACGGACTTCAGCGCCGCACTGTCGGAAGCCAATCTGTCCAACAACGGTCGAGGATCGTTCAAGCTGACACTGTCACCGGCGGGCGCCGGCGACTATGTCTTCAAGACCACCTTCGACAACGGTGACGCGCAGTCGAGCAGCACCTTGGCCGCGACGGCTTCACCCGCCGCCGCTGCCACTGGCGGTGCCGCATCGTCGGGTAGCTCGTCCGGAGGCGGACTCTGCGCCATGGGTGGCGCCGGCAACGCCAGCCGGACCGCCGATCTGCTGATGCTCCTCCTGCCCTTCGGCCTGCTGCTCACCCGGCGGCGGTCCTCGGGACTGGACCTGCAGTAGTCGTAAGAAGTCGTAACTGACTGAGCCGGGCTCTTCGGAGCCCGGCTCTTTCTTTTGCCGCGGGAAACGAGGCCTGGCCTCATCAGGCCGCCTCCTTCTACAGATGGCTACAAAGAAACAGCTTCGAGCGTGCTTGTGGCTCCGTTTTCAGTGGGTATGTCTCTCAGCGGTTACACGGAGATCTCGGAGAGCACAGAGGACACAGAGGCCTTGTTGGGAAAACACTCTTCATTAGGCCGCCTCGGTCGCTCCTCAATCGCGCAATCCTCGACGTAGCCCACTACGCCTCCGGTCCCGCTCCCTCGAACCAGCCGAATCTGCCCCAACTCTGGGCGCGACTTCTGCGCATTCATTCCTGTGCAGCCCCCGACCCGGATGCAGCTAGAAGGTCGCGGCGGGACTCAGCCCTCGGGCCGGGAGGGGGCGGCGCCACAGTCGACACCGGTGGTGCTGCGGAGGGTCTCCATGGCATGGGGCAGAACCGGGAACAGCACAGCCATGTTTTCCCTGACTGCCTTGGGGCTGCCGGGCAGATTGACGATCAGCGTCCGTCCTCTGATGCCCGCCGTGCCGCGGCTCAACATGGCCTTCGGAGTAATCGACAGGGAGGCAGCTCTCATGGCCTCAGGGATGCCCGGTACGGGTCGCTCGACCACGTGGCTGGTAGCCTCGGGGGTCACGTCTCTGGAGGTGAAGCCTGTTCCACCGCAGGTCAGGACGAGATCCACTTCACCGGAGTCGCAAATCCGGATCAGTGCCTCCGAGATGGTGGACTGATCGTCGGCCACGATGATTCGCTCCGTGACTCGAGCCCCCTTGCCTTCCAGGTCCGCTTGAAGCTCCAATCCGCTCTGATCAGCTCTCTCCCCGCGGGCCCCCTTGTCGCTGGCCACGAGTATGGCCACCCGCAGTTCGGCGAGGCTGGAACTGTCTGATGAGGTCATGGCTGAGTCTCCTCTTGCTTCGTCGTGGACGTCAGTCCAGTCGTTGAGTGGGTGTGGCCCGATTCTAGACCCAATACGCCTGAGATAAGACGGGTTTTGTTGTAGTGGGGGCTCTGCCCCACACCCCGTTGGGGGAGCCAGCTCCCCCAAACCCCCAATTGGACTGGTGGGACTGAGAGTGCTGATGAACACTTGAATGACATACGAAAGCTTGACCAGTTCATCGAGGTCCAGGGGCCAATGGCCCCTGGCGGGAGTTCGAGGGCGGAGCCCTTGTTTTCAAACATTCCTTCCACTAATTCATGGGTATTGATTCTAGATCTGAGGTGGGAGCAAACTCAATTCTGACCCCGTGGACGGGGTGCATGTCCCGCAGGGGGCAGCCAACATTGGGGATCAGGTCGCTCACAGGGATCGCAGAGAACACAGGGGTTTTCGTGTGGAGAGGTGAGATGCTGAGCACAGGGGTGCCTGGGTCCGACTCTCAGCCAGCTACTCGACGCATCAAGTACGATTTCTCCTAAAAGGACCTCCGTGGGCTCTGCGAGTTCTGTGGGCGACCTGTAACTTCCCGTGACCTTCGCGAACGCCATGTAACTTCCCGGGCGATCGCAGCTGAAGCCATCCCCGGTGTGACATTGCTCCCCACACCGTTGGCTCCCGGGGACGGCTGGACTGCGTGATATGATTGGCTGTCCAGCAGTGTCTTCCTGGCCCGGTATCGGAGACCAGCTGCCACGTTGACCGTCTTTGCCCCACCACCATGACATCCTTTGCGATAGCCGCCGGTCTTGCAGGCCTGATTCTGGGCCGGGTCCTTGCCAGCTGGATTGATCGGCTGCCCTACGAGGATGTGGAGACCTCCATACGTCTGCCCGCCTTGGGTAGCCGCCCCCGGACACTGGGCGGCAGGCCCGGTCGGCATGTCAGTCCAGCGCCGGCCTCCCCCGTGTCTTCCGGACGGGCCGGCAGGTTGTCGGGACGGGCGCTGTTTCAGTGGGGTGTACCGGTGAAGCGGCTCCGTCGAGGCTCCGCATTCAGTCTGCTGGGCCGGGATGCCTGGTACACGAGACGAGAGCGGTTTCTCACGAAGAACCAGTTTCTCGAAGAGGACTATCAGAGACTTCCCTGGTACAAGAGGATACCTCTCATCGGTCTCCTCTTCAGCACCCCACCCGTGGACCTGAAGTGGTACGACAAGCTGCCCCTGATTCCCTATTTCGTCTACGCCATAAAGTTCTCTAACTACAGGGCGCTGGTCCCGAGACACGATTGCAAGAACTGCGGACGCCAAACCACGGCGCTGGACCACGTCCCCCTTTACGGCCTGCTGGTACGCTGGCTACGATGCCCCCGGTGCCGGGCTCACCAGGGCTGGCTGTCGACCCTGATCGAGCTGGTGACAGCGGCTCTGTTTGCCCTGTTCGCCTGGCGATTCGGCCCCACCTGGTTGCTGCTCGGACTGTTGCCGCTGGTCGCTGCATTCGTGGTCTGCGCCACCGTTGACTGGCAATTCCAGATCATCCCCGACGAACTCAACTCTCTGGGAGTCCTCGCCGGCCTCTTGTATTGCGGGATCACAGAGATCTTCCTGAAGGCTGGGTGGCTTTCGGACCGGGCTCTGTCTACCTATCTTCCCAGAGACTACGACCGCTTCTACCATGTGATCACCCTGTCCGATTCTGTTCTGGGCTTCCTCGCTGGCGGAGGTGTGTTGCTGCTGTTTGGTGTCGTAGGCACTCTGATGGCTGGGACCGATGCGCTGGGTGGCGGAGACATCAAGATCGCCGGGTTCATCGGAGCCTTCTTGGGCTGGCGTGCTGTCCTGATCTCCCTCTTCTACGCTTCGCTCATCGGGGCTCTGGCCGGAAGCCTGGTGCTCTGGCTCGGCCGGGGCGGCAAGAAGGAGCAGGGTTTCACCAAGTTCGCCTTCGGTCCTTATATCTGCATGGGGACCTTACTTGTGATGTACTTTGGATCTGGGACCATGTTCTTCGCCTTCACCAACACCCTGAACCGGATCAGCATGGGAATGACCCAGTGGATAGAAGTCGCCCCACTTTGAATCGCTCCGGACCGAGCCCGCGCTCTGGCTTCAGTCTGGTTGAAGTCACCATCACCATGGCGATCGTCTTGGTTCTTGCTGGCACGGCGAACATCTATTATCTGGCCATTTTGCCGGAGCAGCAGATCGGCCGGGCGAAGACGGACATACAGCAATACAAGAAGGCAGTTGGCCTCCTACAGAGCCGATATCCCGGGCCCCTGACGAGTGATGCCTTTCGATACTACGAGGATGGGCCTCCTTGGCCGACCATCGGCGAAGGGGTGCCGGTGGAGCAGATTCTCAATCCCTACCACACCGGAGGCCCCGCCGACGAGGACCCGACCCTGGAGAAGCTTCTGAAGTTCCAGATCATTCCTCAGCTTGTGGAGGATCCCTGGGGAATGCCCTATCGAATCGACATCCAGGGAGGGCGGATCTACTCCTACGGTCGTGACAGCGAGGCTGGAACCGATGACGATGTCGCCGACATCTTCTTGACGGAATTCAATGTACTCAGGGCCCGTGTGACAGCCAGCGGACGTTACCTGGATCTGGACTTCACACGCCCCATGTCCCGGACCGTCAGGGACGTCCGTGGGAGGGACCTGTTCAAGTTGAACAAGTCGCACTTCCTCGTCGATTCTGTGGACACGAAGACCACCACGGCAGTGATCGACTTCAGCTCTCCCTACACGGTACGGCTCAGGCTGACCCAGTCGACTCAGGACCCTGAGCTTGTGACCGTGCTCAGTGTGACGGCCTCCGGGAGCTTCCTGCGTAGCGCTGACGGTTCGGTCTTGACCACCCCTCAGATCGATCTCCGGAAGACCGGGACCAGCGGTCCCTACTACACTCCGGTACAGCCCTGATGCCACGGATGGCCGCTTTGCGACCGGGGCCTACGGCGGAGTCCAGGTCCGTTCGGATCGAGGCGGCTTCCTCGCCAACATTATGATGGCCCCATTCGAAGCCGCCTACGATGTCATCGTCGTGGGCGGAGGGCACGCCGGTTGCGAGGCGGCCCTGCTCGTCGCCCGTTCGGGGCTGCGGGTCTGCATCTTGACGTTGAACGCCGAGAGCATTGCTCAGATGCCCTGCAACCCTTCGATCGGAGGACCTGGCAAGGGACATCTGGTCAGGGAGATCGATGCTCTGGGTGGCGAAATGGCCAGGAATACGGATGAGACCTATCTGCAGGTTCGTTACCTGAACACCCGAAAGGGGCCTTCAGCCCGGGCTCTTCGAGCTCAATCGGACAAGATCGAGTACAGCAAGGCCATGACCCGAAAGGTACGGGCGGCCACAGGCTTGACTCTCGCCGAGGAGGGGGCCGCTGACCTGATTCTCGATGGTAGCCGGATCCGGGGCGTCACGACTCTGGCCGGGCGCAGGCTGGGCTGCCAGGCACTCATCATCACCTCCGGCACCTTTCTCAATGGCCGGATTCACATCGGTGATCGGAGCTATCCCGCGGGTAGACACGGCGAGGCGCCTTCCGTGGACCTCTCCCAGGCTCTGGTGAGGCTCGGTTTCCAGATGCAGCGGCTGAAGACCGGTACGCCACCCAGGGTGCACCGGGACAGCATCGACTTTGGAGCCATGCAGGTACAGGAGGGCATTGAGCCTCAGCCGAAGTTCTCCTATCTCTCCCGCCCGTCCAGCCGGCCCCAGTATCCCTGTCACCTGATCCACACAACGGCGGAGACGAAGCGGATCGTCGTCGAGAGTCTGGCCAGATCCCCTCTCTATTCGGGGGCGATAGAAGGCATCGGTCCAAGGTACTGCCCCAGTATCGAGGACAAGTTCGTGAAGTTCCCCGACAGAGAGTCTCATCAGATCTACATCGAGCCCGAATCCCTAGGTTCGAACCAGCTCTACGTCCAGGGCTTCTCCACCTGCATGCCCGAGGAGGTGCAACTGGAGATGCTGCGGAGCCTTCCAGGCCTCGAAGACGTGCGGATGCTGCGGCCCGGATACGCTGTCGAGTACGACGCCCTGAATCCGATCCAGCTGGAGCCCACTCTGGAAAGCCGCACGGTGAAGGGTCTCTACTTCGCCGGCCAGGTGAACGGCACATCAGGCTACGAGGAGGCTGCCGGGCAGGCAATGGTGGCGGCCATCAACGCTGTGGCAGGACTGATGGGAAGACCACCAGTTGTGCTGGGAAGGGACGAGGCGTACATCGGAGTGATGGTGGATGACTTGACGAGCAAGGGTGTCACCGAGCCCTACCGGGTCTTCACATCCCGATCTGAATATCGGCTCCTGTTGCGCCACGACAACGCAGATCGTCGTTTGACCCATCGCGTGCGGGACATGCCTCACCTGGGGGGCGAGCGACGACGACTGCTGGATAGCAAGAAGCGGCTGATCCTGGAACAGCTCGAGAAGCTGCAACAGGCTCTTCTACCTCCATCTGAGAGCGTGAATCAGATACTGAAGAGCCGAGGTTCGGCACCCCTGGCGGTCCGCAGGTCGGCGTCGGAACTGCTGCGGCGCCCAGAACTGGACTACCAAGCGCTGATCGAGATGGGCTATTGCGTCGATCCGACATTGCCGATTGAAGTCATGGAGGAAGTGACTCTGGAAGTGAAATACGCTGGCTACATCCGGAAGCAGACCCGGCATCTGGAAGAATTCCAACGACTGGAGCAGTTGAGTCTACCTGTCGACATGGATTACACTAAAATTTCTGCCATGAGTCACGAGGCTCGTGTCAAACTCCAGGAGTTGCGGCCGAGATCCGTCGGCCAGGCCTCGAGGATTACAGGAGTCCGGATGTCGGATGTGTCTCTCCTGATTGGCTGGGTTCGAAGACACGCCAGGGATGTGATTGCGCGGCAGCAGTCGTCAACAGAATGAGCGAAGCCGAAGACATCAAGAAGAGCATCATTGAACTGGTGGACCAGCTCAAAGAGGGTCCCTTGGCGGAGAAACTATTCGTTCAGTCATTTGCCACGGCCCGGGAAACAGAGGACGAGGCCGCTAGCTACTTTCCCGAGTTCTTCGGCGACTTCTGCACCGAGAGCACAGGAATCCTGGAGAAGGTCCGTGGGATTATCGAGGAACTAACCAGGAGCGGGACAGATATTGCTCCCCAAGAGCTAGCCGAGGCCTTTCGCTTCTGCCACATGCTCAAGGGCTCGGCGGCGACGATGGGATTCAATCAGATGTCCTACTTGGCCCACGGTCTCGAACGGCTGTTCGAGGAGTTGAAGGAGGAGCGTGCCAAACCGACGGAAGACGTGGTGGCCGCCCTCTCCGCGGGCTGTAAGCTTCTGGAGCGATCCGTGGTCTTGAAGTCTCAGTCCCAGCCTTCGTGACTCAGAGGCTCCCCGTTGCCCCCGGGACTGGGTCTCTACTCGAAGAATGCGCCCGGTATTTTGACCCGGTTCTCGAGCGAACGGGTCTGGTCCTTCCAGAAGGCGCCCTGGAGCGGATTGCACGTTTCGGCGAGTATCTCCTGGAGACGAACGCCCGGGTCAATCTGACTGCTGCCCGATCTCGCTCCGAACTGGCCCGGCGTCATCTAGCCGACGCCATGGTCTTTGCCGCAGCAATTCAAGAGGAGAGAAATCCGACCATCAGCCTCGTGGACGTGGGCTCCGGGGGAGGATTGCCAGGGATTCCACTTGCCATCGTCTTTCCGGAGGCCGCGGTTGTCCTGGTGGAGAGCATCACGAAGAAGGCCAGGTTTCTGAGGGAGGCCGCATCGGAGATTGGGCTGCCAAGGGTATCCGTTGACAATCGCCGAGCCGAAATCGTCGCCAGAGACCCTGAGGGTCGCGAGAGATTCAGATTTGCCACCTCCAGGGCCTGTGCCGCCCTCTCTCCAGCCTGCGAGTATGCTCTGCCACTGGTGTCCAAGGGAGGGCTCCTTCTGATGGCACGAGGTCCGGACGTTCATCGCGAACTGGTCGAAGCCGGCAAGTCCCTGGAGCTCCTGGGTGGTGAGGTCCAGAGCGTGGAACCCTACACCCTCGACGAAGAGGGTCCTCAATTCCACATCTTGAAGGTCCGAAAGATCCGGGCCACCCCCGAGCGATATCCCAGGGCAAGCGCTCTCATCCGGACCCGCCCCCTCAGTTGAGCGAACTCGTCATCGGTGAAGTGCTGGTCAGGACTGGAAAATCGGTCGATCAACACAAGGAATGGAGCCAGTCCACCGGAATTGGCTGCAAGGCAGGTCCGAGGGTGGGGATAATGTGGAGAATGCCGTGGATAACAGTGTGAGACTGGATCATGGTAATGTGGATAAAATATGCCCGAATTCACTGACTTTTGCAGAAGGCCTGGCTGTCCATTCGAAGCTTCACCGGGCGCTCTTGCACCGGTCATCGGGTCGTGAGTAGGATGCAAACAGGCACAACCCCTGGGGGGACAGGTGCCGGTCGATCATGGAATCCACAGCATTTGGCACCGAATATCCCGACCAGACTGTCCTCTTCAGAGAAGACGATCCAGGGGACCACATGTACGTCATCCAGGACGGACAGGTGGAAATCTCCTGCCTCGTCGACGGCAGCAAGCTCGTCCTGTCGGTCCTGAAGAAGGGTGAGTTCTTCGGCGAAATGGCCCTGTTCGAGGATCGGCCGAGAACTGCGACCGCCACGGCCCTGGGCAAGGCGCGTCTGATGGTTCTCAGTCGCGACACGGTGAAACAACGGCTCCAGAGTGATCCCTTCACGGCCCTGTCCCTACTGAAGATGACATGCCAGCGGCTCCGTTCCCTCCATGAGAGCATAGATGAACTGGTGGCCAGTGGGGAAGCCAGCCCCGAGGACATCCAGAGGGTGCTCCTGGCGCACCGTCCGGCCTGAGTACGTCTCTCCTACACACGATTCGAGCACCACACATTGAGTGAATCCAACGGTCTGATACTACTCGTGGACGACGAGGAGAATATCCTCGAGGTTCTGGCAGCCCTCCTCGAGAGAGGTGGCTACAACGTGATCACTGCTGACTGTCCTGACGTGGCCTTGAAGAAGCTCGTCGACGTCAGGCCTGACCTGATCATTTCGGACGTGAACATGCCCGGCATGGACGGCTATGCATTCTTTCAGCAAGTCCAGAACAACCCGGTCACCTCGACGATTCCCTTTCTTTTTCTCACAGCCCGGGGAGGACGGGAGGACAGGCTCGCCGGCAAGGAGCTGGGCGCCGACGACTATCTCGTGAAGCCCAACACTAGCGACGAACTCCTGGCGTCTGACAGGGGCAAGCTGCGGCGGGGCAAAGCTCGGGAGGCGGAGCA
>JAJFLN010000296.1 GCA_021772705.1 Candidatus Cloacimonadota bacterium
CTGCCTGGGAGTGACACCGCCTCCGGACTTCCAGGAGACCTTCCTGCAGTCTTCGCAGCAGATAGGTCAAACGGTCCTGGAGGGCGTGGAGGCTGCCTGCGGCGAGCTGTCTATCCCCTGCACCCTGCTGCTCAAGAGCGGCATCGTGAGCGACGTCATCGGCAAGGAGGCCCACTCCGTCGACCTGGTGGTCATGGGCCAGCGAGGCGAACACTCCGAGTGGGGCAGCCGGATCTTCGGCTCCACCTTCGAGGCCTCCATCCGGGAGATCAACAAACCGGTCTTTGTGGTTCCTCGAACCCGGCCTTCGATCCGCAACATCATGGCCGCCTACGACGGAGGGCACGATTCGAACAGCGCCTTGAAGATCGCTGCAGAGGCCTGTTCCCGGGAAGACTTGCCGATCCACGTCGTCACCGTCGAGGACGACGAGGAGCGGGGCAAGGAGTTGCTGGAGGAAGTAGAAACGTTCCTGGCACCCTACAAGCTCAAAAACAGCTTCAAGCGACTCGGTGGCCTTCCAGGGGAGGCAATCGTCGCCGAGGCCAGGGAGTGGAACGCTGATGTCCTCGCCATGGGGGCCTACAGTCACTCCCGGCTGCACGAGTTGATCATGGGCAGCACTACTGAGCACGTTCTGCGCTACGCCGAATGCCCGCTGCTCCTCTATCGCTGAACAGGCCGGAGATCGGAGACCCCACCCAAATGCATTGCAACAAGTGCGGATCGAAGGAAACCGAGACAGTCAAGTGCGGCAATTGCCAGCAGAGCTCGAGCGTGAAGTGCAAGTCCTGCGGCCACGAGTTCTGTTCCGATCGGTACTGCGAGGTCATCGCGCTTCACTCCAAGAGGAAGCGTCTCACGCGAGTCGCCATCATCATGTTCCTGGCCATCCTCTGTACCGTGCCAAGCACCCTGTCAGTCATGACCGGAGGAATTCAGACCATCGCCGGGAAAGAGCCGCCTCCCCCGGCAGCGCGCCCGGACTGGGGGAAGGACACGCCCCCGCCCCCCCCTGAGGAACCCCCGCCGGGTGGAGAAGCCCCGGAAGAGCAGCCACTGCCTCCCGGAACGGAACAGGCCGATGCTGACACGCCTCCGGCGCCTCCAGAGGAAGGGCCTCCCGCACCACCCGACTCCCCTCCTCCACCACCGATGCCCGGAGAGCTGCCGCCGGAGCCTGGACCTTCGGCCGAAGAGGACCGAATGACCATGGAGGAGCAGTACGAGTTCCTGTCGAATCGGCTCCGGGCAAGCATCGGAATGCAATACAAGAAGGGTGGAACGAGCCCGGAGTCCGGCGGCGTCGACGCACCTGGATTTGTGCGATGGCTGTTCAGCGCCAACGAGCTGGGACTGGATCCCATCGAGAACGACTACTCCGCCATTGCCAGCGCCGGCGAGCCGGTCCAGGGTCAGGACTTCAAGCCCGGAGACATCCTGCTCTTCAGCATCAAGAAGGACGGCAAAACCAGCTTCGTCGGCATCTACTGGAAGGACGGCGAGTTCGTCTATCCCTTCCCGAGGAAGAAGGAGGTCATCAGCGGAAAGCTGAGCGTCTCCTTCTTCCAGCAACGACTGCTGGGAGCCCGGCGTTTGGTCAAGTAGGGAAGCGGCTGAAACCGCCGAGGGGGTGGCTTCAGCCGGGATGACATGGTGGCCCCTTTCCCGCAGGCTCCTGAGCCAGCGCTGTCATTGGCCAGAGGGGATTCCGGTGACGGAAAGAACCCGGAAGCGCAAGAGCACTTCCGGGTTCAGACTTTCATGTGGCCTTTGAAGGCGGGGCTCAGCGAGTGGGTGGCGTGTTCTGAATGTACAAGTAGTCCTTGGTCGCGTCCTGAGGCTTCATCTCGAAGTCCCGGTTGACGTCGATGTTCCTCGGGATTGCCGTGCGCTTGTTGTCCTTCAGGATGTGATAGCGGTCCTGCCGGTCGAGCTGAATCTTCCAGGGAGCAGCGATGCCCGTGATCTTGCCCTTGATGGTCGTGTCGCGCCACTCGGCAACCTCGGGTTTCTGGATGACTCCCGGCGGCGGCGGTGAGACGGGAGTGATGGGCTGTGTCACGCCTGGCACGGTGCCGCCCCCGCCTGCGCCCGAGTTGTCCCAGACGACCGTACCGTCCACGATCCGGACGATTGTACCGTCTTCCTTGACGTCGAACTGCATCCGGAAGGCGTAGGGATTCCGGTGATACTGGTTCACCAAATCGAGGAAGTTCCGGGCCCGATTGAACAGGCTGAAACCCCGGCGATCGTAGCCGCCCCGATCGTAACCCCAGGGATCGAAACCATCTCGGCCATACCCCTGGCGATTGTAGCCCCAGGGATCAAAGCCGTCCCGGTCTAGACCGTTCACGTCGAAGCCGTACCGGTTATAGCCTTCTTCATTGAAGAAGAAGCCGATCTTCACGAACCCGCCTCGACCGGTGCCTACAGGCTTGTCGACGTAGGGATTGGGAATCGGAGGCCTGAACTGGAAGTCATCCGGCGGCGGCCCGATGGGGGGCAAGGGCGTCCAGATGGGGGGATCCAACGGGAAAATGGGTCTCGGAGGATAGGGATTGAAGGGTGGAGTCCGGATCTGGTCCGTTGTCCCTTTCCAGATCAGCTCGAAGATGTTGCCCCAGCGGTCTCCATCATCCTGACGCGGGGGCCTGCGTCGAGGAGGAACTCTCCGTGGCGGTGGGTAGTAACCCCAGTCGTCGCCTCCACCCTGATCGTAGGGCGGCAGAGGACCATAGTCGGGAGGATAGTTATCCCCCTTGCCCGGCGTCGGGCGGTAGCCCGGGTCTCCCAGATCCTGCCAGGCCAGGTAGTCGGCGAAGAGCCCGTAGACCTTGCAGAGGTTCGGAATGATGAGCATGGTGGCCCGGTTTCCAAATCGGAATTTTCGGCTCTTCAGCTCCGCCCGATCGATGAACCGGAGATCTCCGCCACTCTGGGGAACGGCCCAGATCACGTTCATCCGCTCCACCTCGTTGGCCACTCGATCGCCCACTCGATCCGAAGGCCGCCAGTAAAGCATGGCCCCCAGGCCGTCAGTCCTCTCGATGATGCGATAGATGAGAACCGCGTCCCGCTGGCCGGGCATCAACGTCAGGACCGGCATTCGGCTGCTCCGAAGGAGGTTCTTCACCTGACGGTAGACGGCACTCTGGCTGCGGGCGAGGTAACGATGGTCGAAGAGACGCTCGTAGCCCGTGTCCTGGGCGGCCCGGGTCAGGAAGTTTCTAACCAGCTTCGGGTTCCCCCGGCTGAAGTCGTACAGACCAGTGTAGCCGCCGACGACATAGCGTCCGCGGCGAGGAGATCGAAGGCTCGGATCGCCGTAGGCGCCGGGATAGCCGCCGCCTCCGGGGCCCACTCGCTCATCCCAGGGTTGCCGCTCTCCCTGGTTGAAGATGGAGACGTCCAGATCCAGGTCGAGAGAGCTGCTCGACTTGTAACTGTCCTTCTCGATCCGGGCTCCCACGGAGGTGTCGAATCCGGCGAAACCGCCGCTGACAGATGTCCCACCGCCCTTTGTGACCCTTCCGCCACCGGAATCGCCGCAACCCTCGAGGGCGGTTCCCACAAAGGCCCGAACCGAAAAGCGTCGGTTTCGGGCCCGAGGATCGAAGCGAGCCACGTCTTTGAACATGACCGTGACCAGCGCGGCTCCTTCGCCCTGAGCCTCCCGGCTCCGGAAGGAAACAGTGTCCCAGAATACGTCGAAGTCGCTGTCAATCACCCTGTAACGGGTCGGCATTGGACGAATTCGGTCGCGAACGGGCTTTCGATGCTTTGAAACGTCGTTGAAGTCCGTAACTTCCTGCTGCAACACCTGCTGGAAGACCGAGTCATCATACTGAGTCGCCTGCTGGGTCTGAATCAGGTCCCCAAATGGGTCATCATCGATGGAACCGCCAGCAAGGGACACGACGGGCATGACAAGTGCCATTCCCAGGATCAGTAGCAAATTTGCAGGATTGGGGCGATACATGTTTTCCTCCCGCTCTTTTCGTATCATCTTTTCTTTCCTCACGGCAACAGGCAGGCCTACGGAAGCCAATCTTCCACCGCCTACTACCATGACGGAGAGGACAATGTTGCAGATAGAAGCGGTTTGGGAAACTGACCCGGGTCATCGAGGCAAGAACAGAGAGGCAAAATCACTCGCTCTTGACCCAGACGACGAAGCCTGGGCCCGCCATCCTCTGCTTCCAGCCGGCCTCGGGCTGCCAGCCGTCACCCAGGAGGAGGGTGACCTTGTCATCGACCCGGCCGACGTATCTACCCTGTTCGGCCACCAGGATTTCGAGCTGACTTGCCCGGTTCAGGCGAAGCTCGTGGCGCAGCTGTGCCAGCTTCTGGATCGTGTCGTGGTGCTCCGAGCCCCAGGCGTAGAAGTGATCCCAGAAGATCGTCGGGATACCAGGGTGAGTCAGGATGTACGCGTAGGCCCCCAGCACCTTGTCCGCCGGGCAGGGCCAGTGGTTCTGGCTCGACCCCGTATCGTGGTTGTCCACGAAGGTGACGGCCCGGTCGGGCCACCAGCCGATCAGACCGGAAGCCTTTCCCTCCCTGTCCCGGAGCCGCCAGTAACTGCCGCTCTGGAGCGCCTCCTGGAGGATGCCCTTGGTGGTGAAGTCGAAGGTCCAGCAGATCCCGGCCGTACCGTCGACCCAGTCGCACAGCTTTTGACGGTGAGCGTTCTGGTCTGGCAAGAGGGTGGCATTGCCGTAGTTCATGGAGGTCCAGAGCTCGCCGACAGCGAAGGAGGGGCCGGTCTTCTCGATGTACTCCTTCACAAACCGGGCGCCGTACCCCTTGGTGTAGTCGAATCGCCAGCCATCGAACCCGATCGAGTCCTTCAGCCAGAGCAGCCACTCGACGATGTCTTGCCGGACCCTGGGGTTGGTGTGGTCGATGTCCGGGGCCGCCCCGAAGTCTCCTCCCGAGTCGGGACTGCCGGTTCCGCCGTTGTCCCCTGAGGCGATGGCCCACTTCTCCCACATTGCCTTGCCGGAGGGGTGATGGAAGACGTTCCAGAATTCGCCGTCCTGATGGGAGCCGCACCGGTGGTTGATCACGATATCGGCCAGACAGGAGATGCCTTGCTGTTTCATCGACTGCAAGCACGACTTCAGCTCCGCCTCCGAGCCATAGAGAGTCCTGTTCCAGTCCAACTCCTCACCATGCCCCAAGTCGTAGAGGTCGCCAGGCAGGTATCCCTGGTCGGACACGGAGCGAGTCGGAGGGGGGAACCAGACGTGTGTCACGCCAGTGATGGCCAGATCGTCTGTCTTGGTGGCGACGTGGCGATACCAGACGTGCTTCTGTCCCTTCACTGCGGCGTTCCACGGGAAAGCCTGAAACATGATCTCCGTGGGAATCCGGCTGGCCCTGAGCCCGCTGGACCGGACATGATCCTGTGAGAAGCCGGGAAAAGCCACGGCGATGAGAGCAATTACCAACGCTCCCCGGACAAGACTTTGAGCAAATGGCGCTGTCATGAGAACACTCCTCGATGATGCGAAGAACGACGAACCACGGCAAGGTTCTTCGGTATTCTAATGAATAACCGCCGGACGAAAACCCCTTTCGGAGATCCGTTCTCGTGGGTGTGACGGTGCTCACCAGGAGTCTCTGAATTTTCCGGCCGGCACTTCCCACCGCCGCCCAGGTCTCCGGCCCTCACAGTTTCGCCTGGGGAGCACGCCAGGCGGCAGGCCGGACAACCAGGGTCAGCCAGAAGATCAGGAAGCAAAGGCTGATGGCCACGCCTACGCGGAATGGACGAGGCTCGTACGCCATTTCCAGGGAACTCTCTCCCTCTCTCACCTCCACTCCTCGGAAGAGCCCCGCTACCCGGTGGATGGGTCGCTCCTCGCCGTCAACGGTGGCTCTCCAGAGGGGAAAGGGAGCATCGAGCAGCACCAGGAGCCCCCTTCCTTTCAATTCGAAATCGATCTGGACTCGATGGCGACCGTAGTGTGCGATCCGGCAGCTGCCGATTGAGTCCGGCACCAGCGGGCCTGGAGAAGGTGCATCCTTCGCCGGCTCGAAGAGAGTCCGGTCCGGCAGGGTCCAGATCGCGGCCTTGCTCTGCTCTGGAGTCAGATCAGCCTCCACGGGAGTCGCCTGACCGGCAATGAACGCCCTGGGCATGACATCAGTCAGCTCCTGAACGAGCAAGGGGCCCGATCGGCCTGCCACCCGCCCCGGACCGGCGAAGATGGGGGAGTAGTAAACCCTGAGGGTCCTGCCGGCTCCAACTTTCGCCTGAAACAGGTCGAGCTCCGCGGAGCCGAGTAGGGGGGCGATCTCCGAGTATCGAACGTTCGTCCGGGTCCGGAGGGTCGCCGACGGCCCCAGGCAGTTCAAGTCGAACCGGACACCGCACAGGTTCTTCATGAGCTGGTATCGCAGCAGGACTATCTGGGTGTGAGTCCACTCATCCTGGAACAGCAGCTGATCCGGCAGGTAGGAGGCGAACCTGGGAGGTGGTCTTCCGGCCTCCGGCGACGGCATGTATTGAATCGCCGCCGGTGGCTTCTCGATGAGGTCTCGATCGATGAGAGCCAGTTGAGTCCGGGTCGTCGAGATCAGGTCGAAGATCGCCAGAATGGCGATCCCGACGATGGCGGTCCGCAGCGGTATCCGCCCGGATCGGGCAGCCCAGATCAGTATCAAGCAGAGCCCCACCATGCCCCAGGCGAATGCGATCCCCGCGAACCAGGCCGACTGGAGCGCGGCAACCGAAGCTGCGGCGCTGCCTCCGGGTTCGGCAGAACCGGTGAGCCAGACGCGGGCGAGATCGTCTCCGCCAGCCCAGACAGCGGCCATCAGTGCCGAGATGAGTACCAGGAGGCTGGAACCGGCGCCGACGAGCATCCTCCTACAGCCGGCGCTGCCGGTCAGCATTCCCTGGAGACCGAATGCTGCCAGGACGCTGATCCAGAACGCGGCTAGGGCGTAGTACTTGATGGGATAGCGGAAGATCTTCAGCAGCGGTACGACCTCGAGGACCCAGCGGAAGACAGGAAGCCGATCTCCCACGGAGAGACAGATGCAGAAGACGATTCCCAGGCCCATCACGGGTCCAGCCAACCCATGCCGGACCACTCCAACCGGGTCCACTCGCGGCCGATACGCCATCCCGCAGACCACCAGCAGCAGGACCGGAGCCCCCAGATAGAAGGTGTAGAGGATGGGCGGAGAGCCGTGATGAAAGCTGAGGTAGTAGCTGACCTCCCTGGGGTCGGGGAATGGCAGAGCGAACAGGGCGGACAGGAGATTCCAGGGGTCCACGGCGAACAGGCCCAGCTCGGAACCGCCCAGCCCGCCAGCCCTGTCGGAGTTGAGCAACAGGTGGAGCACCGGCACGTACTGGCACGCCAGAAGTCCGATGGCGAGGGCCGAGCTGCCGGCGATTCCTCCCAGCCAATCGCGAACGCCTCGCCATCTTGCGTTGGGGCTGACGAGTGGAATCATGGCCATCAGCACCACGGAAAACAGCAGGAACTGGGGGTCCGATCCAGAACCCTGGAGGGCCAGGGCAGCAGCGGTGGCCGCGATCCATCGAAGGCCTCCTCTCTCCTGGTAGTAGTCGAACATCAGGGCCGGAAGCGGCAGCCAGACGGAGCCTCTCTGAATCATGAGGACTCCTGTGGCGCCGAGCATGTATCCGCCGAAGGCGTAGGTGAGTGCGCCCAGAATGGCTGGAAGACGCTCCACGCCCCATCTCCTCAGAAGGGCAAAGAGCAACGCGGCCCCCAGGAGGAAATGGGCGCTGATGAACAGATTGAATGCCTGGACAATCGGCGCCGCGAACAGTAGCGGCAGCAGAGGGTAGAAGACCAGGGAATGGGGATCGGCCTGATAGGGATAACCGAAGTCCATTCTCGGTTCCCAGTGAGGGATCTCTCCCGCACTCAATGCCTCGACGGTCATCTGAGCCTGAGGAACCGCCAGGAACAGGAAATCCGTGAGGTAGAGGCTCTTCTCACCGAATAGTACTGGCCAGAAGTAGAGCACGGTCAGCAGACCGATCAGGGCCAGGCACGCAGCCTCCCGGCCGATCTTTCGACTGTTCGAACTGGTTCGGACTCCCATTGAACCTCAAGAAGACAACGGAGCGCAGGTTGAATGCAAGCAGTCCCGGAAGTACGCTGATCCGGGCCACTCGGCCATGGATACCCTGCCGCTCGCCTCGGGCTGCTGGCAATCATGGAACTAATATCACGAAACAGGCGCAATATCCTGATCGTCCATCGTCCTGTATTGGGTGGACTATTTGAGACAAGGGGGCTGGATGAGCATCAGAGTGCTGCTGGTCGAGGATCATTTGTTCGTACGCGAGGCATGCCGGTTCCTGCTGGAGCGAGAACCGGACATTGAGGTCGTCGGGGAAGCGGGAGAGGGTAGGGAAGCCATCGCCTCCGCGAGGATTGCTCGACCGGATGTGATCCTGATGGACTTGGAGTTACCTGGCCTGGGAGGACTCGAGACCATCGAGCGACTCCTCACCTGCCCGTCTCCTTCCAGGATTGTCGCCCTCTCGGCCGCCACCTCCAGCACTATCGTACGCGCGGCGCTGGCAGCGGGAGCGACTTCCTTCGTGACCAAGTCTTCCACGTCAGCCGAGTTGGTTCAGGCCATCCGCGCCACCCATGGTGGGCGCCGTTACCTGAGTTCGGGAATAACGGAGAGCGGTGCCCTCGACGTGGCTCGACGGGGAAGATCGAGTATTCCACTCAAACTGGACCTGCTCACGGCCCGGGAGCGCACGGCGGTTCTGCTCTTTGCGGAAGGGATGACGACAAAGCAGATAGCCGCGCGGATGGGGCTGAGCGACAAGACTGCAGACAAGTATCGTCGCAACGGCATGAGGAAGCTGCACATCTCCACTCAGGGACAGCTGACGCGCCACGCCATGGCGGCGGGATTGCTGGCCCTCTAGCTCGCCGACACCAAGGAGTATTTTCCGCCGATCATGCGGAATTCCCTCATTGAAAATCTCTTCCTTGCCAGGGCGAGGCTTCATGTTCAGAAGGACGCGGAACGGAAACGGGATTTCACCGAAAGGGGTGGCGATAGTCGATGGCAAGCCTGAAGAAAGGCAGCAGGGGCAAGGACGTGGAAACGTGGCAGCAGTTCCTTCAGCAACAGGGATATGCTCCAGGCAAAGTGGACGGACGGTTCGGCTCGAAGACGACCGCCGCCACCAAGAGATTCCAGAAGGCGGCGGGACTGAAGGCTGATGGAATCGTGGGCCCCAGGACGAGAAAGGCCGCCTCGGATCTGGGCCATCTGCCCGGATCGACGACAGACATCGACGTCGATCTCGACAGTGTCCAGGATTACTCCATTCGCCTGGGCATTCCGGCGGGCATAAACCAGGGAGTGTCCCGAGCCCGACAGAAGACGATGCTAGAGGTTCTAGGAAAGCCGGGTGACAAGACCACGGACTGCTCCACGCCGACCAGTTCCCGGTTGAAGAAGTTGCTTGTAACGGAGAATGTTGGACCCTTTCGAGTCACAGGTCTGAAACCCGCCGTGGCCCTCGTGAGGAAGATCTTTGCCGCCGTCAAGGAAGACCACCCGGTGCTCTACAACCAGCTGGGTACGGCAGGCATGCTCTGCTGCCGGAAAGTCCGAGGAGGCAGCAACTTCTCGAACCACTCCTGGGGGACGGCAGTGGATATCAAGATCAACGGGGCTCTGGACAAGGTAGACGACAATCGCTGTCAGCTCGGTCTGAAGATCCTTGCCGACTACTTTAACGAAGCTGGTTTCTTCTGGGGTGCTGGCTTTTCCCGCGAGGACTCGATGCACTTCGAGGTCTCAGACGAACTCATCCGAAAATGGAAGGCGAACGGAGCCATCTGACCAGACAGGGAGAAACAATTGAATGAAATCATTGAGATTCTCGAGAAGCTGCGTGGCGACCTCAAGTCGGAGCTGAACGGCGCCGTCGCGGAAACCAAGGACACCCTGGAGGCGCGTCTCGCCACGATTGACAGGTTGCTCCAGGAAGGGCGGCTGCACGAGGCTCGCCTCACGGCAGCCACCTTTGACAGTGTCCTCGAGGAGACGGTATCGGCCCTGTCGGGCAAGTTTCACAAGTTGTTGCTGGTCGATGCCAAGGAGGAGATCAAGGGCCACCTTCGGGAGAAGGCCGAGTCAGCCCTACGACAGAAGGTGCTCGGTCTCCTCGGAGGCGTCCTCGGAGCACCGATAGCCTCCCTGGCAATCCAGTTGATGCGAGACCTCTTGCGAGGCTACTCCATTGTCGACATTCGGGAATTCTTGACTCCCTTCAATCAGGATCTGCTGGCCGAGGTGATCGCCACTGCAACGCAGGTGGAGAAGTTCCATAGGGAGAGACACACAGACAAGCAGTCGATGCGAGATTTCTACAAGGCCATGCGACCGGACCGGGACAAGTTCCTGATCAAGCTCCTCCGATCCGATTTGCTCGAGGCCACGACGAAGAAGCAGGTATTTCAATTCCAGCGTCAGTGGCATGTCATCACGCCGGGACAGAGGAACCTGCTGCAAGAACTGGTGGACAAGTTCGCCACGCAACAGCGACAACCAGACAGCAACTCTGCGAGTTCAACCGGCGCCTCCATCTTCGGAAACCTGGGCGCAGGAGTGGCGGCAACGAGCTCATCCACTCTGATCGCCGACTTCGGTCCGGAGGCGGTCAAGGGAATCCAACGAGAATACTCCCCAGTCTGGCAAAGCTGGTTCCCGGAGGACGAGGGGCCCGATACTCACCTGGGTCACTCCATCCCGCAGCTGCTGGCAAAGCCAAGCCGTACCCGTTTCCTCGCTCGGACTACGGACTCCTAGCCGCAATGCCCATGAATGAGTGGAAGGAATGTTTGAAAACGAGGGCTCTGCCCTCGAACTCCCGCCAGGGCCCATTGGCCCCTGGACCCCGATTGAACAGGTCAAGCTCTCGTATGTCATTCAAGTGCTCATCAGCACTCTCAGTCGCACCAGTCCAATTGGGGGTTTGGGGGAGCTGGCTCCCCCAACGGGGTGTGGGGCGGAGCCCCGCGACAACAAAATCCGTTTTATCTCACCGGCATTGCTCCTAGCCGCCAAGTGCGATTGGCCCTCTTCTCTCCCGTCGTTCACAAGCGTTCGAGAGGACAGGCCGCCTACGAACTCAATTCCTCAGGGAGGGCACCCATGCTCGGCGTAGAAGACTTCACACAAGACAAGGGAGTGCTGGACACGATCACGTCCCTGCAGAGGGACTTCGCGAACAAGGCCGTAACAGATGCCGTCGATGGCAAATTCCACAATGGAGAGTCCGGTGGCATTCAGTTCGTCGATCTCGTCATGGAGGGTGGTGGTGTCCTGGGTATTGCGCTGGTCGGCTACACCTATGCTCTGGAGAGTGTCGGCATTCGCTTCAGAGCTGACGCATAAACCTCTGTGACGACGATTTCGCGGTGGGTTCGGAAGGGTGGCGTGGCCTCCGGGCACCGAGATAATGGCGCGATTGGCCCTGAAGGGCGTCGAGTTTGGCTTTCTGAACACACGAAAGCCTCTCG
>JAJFLN010000297.1 GCA_021772705.1 Candidatus Cloacimonadota bacterium
GAACGCTTTAGCTTTCGTGAAGGGGCCATTCCATGCAAATTCGCCATAGAACCACTTCTCTACATCTCCTCCTGATTCTGGGGCTCGCCCTCGTTCAGGGGCAGGGCCAGCCCCTACTCGGCGCCACTGCCAGTGCGGGCAACGACTCATCCGCCATCCAGGCTGTGGTCCGTATGCAGGAACTGCTGAGTCTGGATCATGAAGACCTCGCGGCCCTCAAGAAGGCCGTAGACAGTCGGGCCTCCAACCCCGACATGGCTCTCCAACAGCGCTATCAGTCAGGATTGAGCACCTTCGTCGTCAGAAGGACCCGGCTTCTCAATCTCGTGTCCCAGCTCCAGAATCGACTGCCCGACCAGACCGGCGCTCTCGGCAAGATCGAGCAGGAAGTCTCGACCTGGTCCGACGGCCTCGGCGTTCCCGTCCGCCGCCGCAAGATCATGACATCCAAGGCCGGGTCCGTCGACGGCTCAGCAATCGCCGCCGCATCCCCCTCTCCCGGAACTCCGCCGGTGGCCAGGGACACAGACAAGTTGTCTGACAGTCGCAACGGGACCCAGACCGTCGCCCGGCGTCAGAGCCGAAAGAACCTGGCTGCCGCCAGGGAACGGCGGAGGATCGCCAGGGCAGCCGCACAGGCCTCTCCCACCCAGATTGCGAACCGGGCCCCATCGTCCCAGGCGAGATGGACTCCCGCTCCGCAGAGTCAGCCAGCCCCGGCGGTTCGCCAGACCGGCACGGAGCTGTCCCGATCTGGCCAGCAGCTGATGTCAGCTCAAACCAGCCGGGGTCGCCTCGAACCTGCCGAGCGAAGCCGCACGGCGGCCCGCAGCAATCTTGCCCGCCTGGCGGCCCAGCTGGCCAGCAGGAAGCGCCAGAGCGAACAGTCTGCCCCCAACCTGCCACCGGGAGCCCGGCTGAGCCGGACAACGGGGCTGTCCCACTCGTCTCGCCGATCGGCCCAGCCGAGGATACCCCCCATGCCGGCTCGACCGATACTGAATGCCCCGGAAGTCCCTCCTCGCCAGAACGTCTCTGTCGCCAGGCGCTCCTACCGGGCGTCGCCAGGACCCATGGCGAAGCCCCACGAGAACCGTCTAGCTCAGATCATGAGGAATTACCGGGTCTCCGATGGGACCGCCGCAGTCGGACAGCCTCTTCCTCCCAGGACGACTCGGCGCCCTGTTGCCTCACCCACGGCCTCCCGGGGCAGGCCGGCATCGAGAAACATCTGGCATGAGAATCAGCAGATCCAGAACAGACTTCGCCAGATCCAGCTCGCCCAGGCCTCCTCCACCATGAGCCAGTCCCAGCGCTCTCCCTTCCAGGGTCAGGCCGTCGCTGATGTCCCCCCTGGCTTGCTTTCCGAGCCGATCAACCAGGTTTACTCCAAGCGCAAGGTGGAGCTCAAGAACCGGCTCAAGAGCCTCCTGAGCGATGGCGAGACATCACCGGCCCCTGACCGGTCACCGCAGCGCGGGAACAGCCGAGCCAGCGTCGGTGACGAATTCACTCCTGACCGAGAGAGACTGCACAAGAACACGCCCATCGGCGTGAATCTGACGGAACTCGACTCTCTGGTCACCTCCCTGGGCGCCCCTCCCATCAGCGAGCCCGGGCAAAGAGAAGGGGGACCTGAAGATCCTGATGGACCAGCCTCCTTCGATGACCCTGAGGAAGACGAGGAGGAAGCGGAGCCCGAGATGTCCGGAGGAATCGCCGCCGCTCTCGCAGCCCAGCAGGCCGCGGAAGAAGCAGCCGCCATCCGCCAGATGAGAGTTCTCGAGTCCGAAGAGACGGCCAGCACGAAAGCAACCAAGAAGACCACACCCGGACTGGAAGGCGTCTATGAGGTCTTCCAGGAAGACGAAAAGAGCGTCGAGCGTCCCGATGTGCCCGACGAGATCGGAACCCACAACTTCGAAGGCCCCGATGGTCAGGGGGAATCGGTCTATCAGATCATCCGGACCCTGGCAGAGCAGATGGGCCTGAACATTGTCATCAAGGGCAGCATCACGGGAAAGATGATTCTCAATGTCGAGAACGCTTCCACCTGGGATGTGCTGGAGTCGGTCATGAACGACCAGGGTCTGGAGTACGAACTGAAGCAGGGCCGGCTCTTGAAGATCTACGGCTCTGGCGTACCCATCTCGATCCAGAAGACCTACCGGTTCGCGTCCAATCAAAACGCGCGAGAGTATCAGCAGCTGATCCAGACGCTGGTCTTTGCCACCGATCAGGTACCCCAGGCGTCGGCTACTTCCGGCGGACAGGCCATCGGCGCACCGGCCGGCCCGGCCCAGATCCAGCTGCCTCAGCCTCAGCAGCCCGAGGGCCCGCCAGGCGAGGGCGAGTTCGAGGAGGGGGAGGAGCGCGGCCCCCCCGGGGAAGGGCCCGATGAGCCTCCCATGCCTCCGCCCCCACCGGAGTGATCCGAAGCTGACTTCACTTTGACGACGAAACTGACGAAAGGCTATCCATGAGAGCAATTCATGTCACAGGCATTCTGGTCGCCCTGGCGGTGATAGCCGGGTTTGGCACTGCTGTGGCTCAGACGGCCCCAGGGGGCGGACGGGTCTCCAACACTGTCTACCTCGATGCCCCAAACAACAGCCTGGTCATCCGGACCACTCCCAGGAACCACCGCCGGATCGCGGACTTGGTGCGGCGGATAGCGGAAGGAAAGCTCAAGGGGGAGAAGGTCGAGACCCGGGTATTCAACGTGATGAACATGAGCCCGGAACAGCTATTCAAGATCATTGAATTCCAGCGGCCCACGTTCCAGAGAGACACGACTCTGGTCTTTGCCGAGACAGCAAATGGCCTGACCATCGGGAACTAAGGACCCGCGCAAGAATGACTACGCAGTTTCGCACCCCATCTTCAGGCCATCTTCGACCGCTCCTCAATCGCGGAATCCTCGACGTAGCCCACTACGCCTCCGGTCCCGCTCGCTCGAACCAGCCGAATCTGCCCCAAATCTGGCCGCCACTTCCGCGCATCTATTCCCGCGCGGCCCCTAACCACCTGAACCGGAAGGTCTCAGCATGACACGCCGCATCCCCACTGTAGTCGCCGCAGCCATCTTCGTGTCTTTCCTCGGCACAGGGATACTGGAGGCCCAGGCTCCCCCGCCCCAGGCTGGCGGACCTGCTCCCGCCGTGATTCCCTCCACCATCCTCAGACGGGGTTACCGCATCATCGTGAGGGACAAGAAGGGCAACCTCGACGCGATCGAGAAGATCCTCCAGAAGCACGACAAGGCCCCCAGGGAGGTCCGGATCGAGTCCTACGTGCTGCAGCTCACACTGGCGAACAACAACTCGAACGGCATCGACCTGGCCTTCTTCTTCGGTGGAACCAAGGAAGATTTGCCTCTGGGTGAGTTCGCCACGTCGAACCTCCGCTCGGCTGGAGCCAACCAGAACTTCCGGTTCGGCTCCCTCAGCACCGAGAGGTTCGCCATGTTCCTGGACTTCCTGAAGACCAACACCCGGACCAAGGTGCTGTCCAAACCCATGCTGACCGTCCTGGACGGTCAGGCCGCGAGCATCCAGATCGGCCAGCAGATCCCATTCACGGTCTCCACCGTAACTCCCGGTCTGCCCGGACAGGCTCCTTTGCAGACCACCAACTTCCAGTTCAGCAGCGTGGGTATCAACCTGACGTTCACCCCCACG
>JAJFLN010000298.1 GCA_021772705.1 Candidatus Cloacimonadota bacterium
CCTACCTGCAGCTGGGTGATGGCTACTGGAAACCGGAGCAGGTGTTGACCATCTGGAACGAGTCCTCCACGGGCCGGATTCCGGTCAGAGGAATGGGGTACGGTGGCCCTTTCAAGGGAACCGGCTTCGACGGAATCTGGACCGACATGTCCGAGATCGTCCGTCCCACCCGGGACGGCATTCACGGCCGGGAGTACATCTCCACGGCCGTGGACATCGGGACAGAGCCGCTGCCCCTGGGAACGCCGGACCAGTGGGAGGCGGCCAGGCAGCCGGTCTACCCCATCCCCCTCCCCATCGTCTTTCAGGCCCTGCCGGCACATCTCACGGGCCGCCCCGTGCTGGAGGCGCTGGCCGACGCGGCGGCACGGACTGGCACCCTGGTCTTCATAGACGCCCAGGACTGGGACGATGACCTCCTACCCCATTTCCGGAACCTGGCCCCGACCGTCGATGTCGAGGCCGCTGGCACGGAACACTGGCCTCCTCGGCCGCAGATTCAGGAATGGCGGGGCACGGCGGACCAGCCCCATCCTCCCCTGCGGCTCACCTACGAGTACCCGGAGACTCTCTGGAGCTTTCGGGTCTGGATGCAGCCGGGATTCGAAGATCGGGTCGTCAACCTCGTCCGGGAGGGCGCGACCTGTGTGCATCTCCGGGCCGACCTTCACGGCCGCGAGTGGAACAGTGACAGCCCCCGATCCCTGACCGAGATGATCCGCTCCGTTCACTGCCGCCTGGTGGCAGAGAACCTGCGGGACCGGGTCACCCTCATCGTCGGCGGCGGGATCATTGCTGCGGAGCACGTGCCCAAGGCGATCCTCTGCGGGGCCGATTTGGTGGCCCTCGACACTGCCGCTCTGGTGGCCCTGCAGGTGGAGTGGTCCGGTCAGCTTCAGCACCAGGATCTCGCCTCCCTTCAGGTCCCTCGATTCGAGCCGGAGTGGGCCGTCCAGCGCCTGATGAACCTGCTCTGTGCATGGCGGGATCAGCTGCTGGAGATCCTGGGAGCCATGGGGTTGAGAGACGTCAGGCGACTTCGCGGGGAAGTGGGGCGAGCGATCTTCGCCGACGAGATGGAGCGGGAGGTCTTCGAGCCCATCTTCGGCAAGAAGAAGCAGACCGACCAGGAGAATCAGAGCGATGTCTGAGAGCCGAGCGAGTCGTGCCGCCGGTCTGACTATGGCCCGACACATCGACCACATGCGCCATGGTCTCTCCCACGTGGCCACCCGTGACTATCATCCTCCCAGCGCCGTCGGGAACCTGAGATGGACGGAGGACCTGCTCCTGAGCACCTACGAGCAGGCCGCCACGGGCCGGCCCCCGTTGTCAGGCCGGGAGTACCGCGTCGGACGGAGCGGCGGCGGCTTCGACAAGATCCACTTCCTGTTTCCCCGAGGTACCCGGAGTCCCGACGCCTCGAACCTGGAGCCCGATCTCTCCCTGATCTTGAATCGCCGGGAGACGGGACCGGACATCCGGATGCCTCTGCCGGTCTACGGAGGCGGCTTCTCCTTCGGCTCCGTCGGCATCAACGTGATGCTCGCCAGAGCCATGGCAGCCAGACATCTGGGTAGCTTCACCTCCACCGGCGAGGGCGGCTATCCCACGCCACTGAGGGCCTACGAGGAGAGCGTGATCACCCAGATCGCCACGGGCCTCTTCGGCGTCCACGAGGAGAACCTGATCTGCGCACCGATCCTGGAGATCAAGTACGCCCAGGGCGCCAAGCCCGGCCTGGGAGGACACCTGCTCGGCAACAAGGTCACGGCCGACGTGGCCGGAATGCGAGGCTCCGTCCCCTGGGTCAGCCTCTTCTCCCCCTTCCCCTTCCACAGCGTCTACTCCGTCGAGGATCACCGGAAGCACGTGGACTGGCTCCGGACCGTCAATCCTCGGGCCGCCATCTCCGTCAAGGTTTCCACTCCCACCGATGTGGACATGGTCGCCGTCGGCATCTACCACGCCGGGGCCCACATCATCCATCTCGACGGCGGATATGGCGGCACCGGCGCGGCGCCGGAGATCGCCAAGAAGAACATCGCCATGCCCATCGAGTACGCCATCCCCAAGGTGCATCGAACGCTCATCGAGGAGGGCATCCGGGACGAGGTGGTGCTGATGGTCAGCGGAGGGATCCGGACCGCATTCGACGTGGCCAAGGCCATCGCCATGGGCGCCGATGGCTGCGTCATAGGCTCCAGCGAACTGGTGGCCATGGGGTGCACCCAGTGCAAGAACTGCGAGACCGGCCGAGGCTGCCCTTTCGGCCTCACCACAACGGATCCGGAGCTCATTCGGCTGATCGACCCCGAGTGGGGGGCCGAGCGCATCGTCAACATGTACAGCTCCTGGCAGATTCAATGGCGGGAGATCCTGCGCCGCCTGGAAGTGCCGAGCATCGCCGCCCTTAGAGGCCGGACGGACCTGCTCTGCCACGAGGACTTCGAACGTGAATGACGCATTGACGCAGCGTGTGACGCAGATCGTGGACTCCCGAAAGCACCTGATCGGGGGCACCCATGAACCGGTCAAGAAGGCGGAAGGCGAGGGCGGCTGCGGTGTTCTGGGCCTGGCGTCGACCCTGCCCATCCCTGGCCGCCACCTGCACCGGCCTCTGAATCAGATGTGCAATCGAGGCAACGGCAAGGGAGGCGGGATCGCCGCCGTCGGACTCGACCCTGTCCAGCTCGGCGTGGATCGCAAGACCCTGGATGATTGCTACCTGATCCAGATCGCCTGCCTCGACCCGGAAGCCCGAGGCGAGGCGGAAGCCCGGTTCCTGGAGCCCGCCTACGACCTGGTTCACGCCAGCAAGCTGGCCTCTCTGGCCGACTTCCGGGAGGTGGAGGACCTGGAGGTAGAGCCTCCCGTCATCTGGCGATACTTCGCCAGGCCCCGCCCGGAGGCCCTGGAACGATTCGCCGAGGAGCGGTCCTTGACGGAGTTGCCGGAGGGAGAGCTGGCCGATGAGTTCGTGTTCCAGACCTCCTACGGCCTGAACCAGGCGCTCTACGCCTCCCTGGGTGAGAAGCGGGCCTTCGTCCTCTGTCACGGCAAGGACATGCTGGTGATGAAGATCGTCGGCTTCGCAGAGCAGGTCATCCGGTACTACCGGCTCGAGGACACGACGGCCCACGTCTGGATCGGCCATCAGCGGTATCCCACCAAGGGTCGCGTCTGGCATCCCGGCGGCGCCCACCCCTTCGTCGGTCTCAACGAGGCCCTGGTTCACAACGGCGACTTCGCCAACTACACCTCCATTTGCGAGTACCTGGCCCAGCGGAACCTGGCCCCCTTGTATCTGACCGACACGGAGGTGGCCGTCCTCCTCTTCGACCTCTGGAGCCGAACCTACCGGTACCCAGCAGAGCTGCTCATCGAGTCCCTGGCCCCGACGACGGAGCTCGACTTCGACCGCCTCTCGGAGGACAAACAGCACATCTATCGAACACTGCAGTCGGCCCATATCCACGGCTCTCCAGATGGACCCTGGTTCTTCATCGTCGCCAGGAACGGCGGCTCGGCCCGAGGCTTCGAGCTGCTGGGAATCACCGACACCTCAATGCTACGGCCCCAAGTCTTCGCCATCCACGATGGCCCCGTGCAGATCGGCCTCATCGGTTCCGAGCGGCAGGCCATCGACGCCCTCCTGGAGGAGGTGTCCGTCGAGGATGAGCGGGTCTGCCCCGTCGCCGATGTCTACTGGAACGCCCGGGGCGGCAGCCACACTGACGGGGGAGCATTTGCCTTCTCCGTGGAGAAGACCGACTCCGGTCTTGAGCTGATCTGCCGGGACAAGTTCGATCGCCCCGTTTCGCTTCCCCCTTCCCCGGACGGACCAGCTCGAGGTTCCACGACATCGCCCTCTGCCGAGCGGGTAGAGGCTGTTGCCGCCCTCTTCGACCAGGAGTCCCAAGAGTTGCCGCCAGAGCCCTTCCTCGCTGCCGCCCACCGTGGGATGGAGGACTGGGACTACTCCGAGCTGGACCTGCTGCTTCAGTTCCTCTCCACCCGGTGTCGGGCCTCGGAGGCCTCCAGGCGGGACAGAATGCGGGGAAAACTCCGCCGCAGGCTGCTGGCCCTCCTGAACCGGCGAACCGACACGGGGCGGCTGCGGCCCAACTGGCGGCAGCACAGGATTGAAGCGGCTCTGAGCGCCCTGTTCGACACACCTCCCACCCTGGGCGCTGCTGATTGCGGTGAGACGGATCGCCGTCTCGATTCCCGGCTCTTCGACGGCATAATCCCCGGCCTCCCAGGACCAGACCGACCCGATTCGGTACTCTACATCGACGCATCCCTGTTTCCACCGGAGGGTGATCGCGGCGTCGCCCGCGCCGTGGTGGAGGCCTACAAGGCCGGATGGAAGCACCAAGTCCTTCATCGATGCCGGGGTCAGCGGTTCGTCGGCGCCGGAGTCGGCCCTGCCTCCGGCGATCTCACCATCGACGTGGTCGGCCGCTCCGGTGACTACCTCGCCTCGGGGCTCGACGGAGCGAACGTCGTCGTTCACGGCAGCGGCCAGGACCAGCTGGGCCAGATACTGACGGCGGGGCAACTGGTGATCCACGGCGACGTGGGCCAGGCTTTCATGTACGGTGCCAAGGGCGGTCGCGTGTTTGTCCTTGGGAACGCTGCCGGCCGTCCGCTGATCAACGCTGTGGGCTGTCCCAAGGTCGTCATCAACGGGACCTGTCTGGACTACCTGGCGGAGTCCTTCATGGCCGGCGACCCTCTGTCCGGTGGAGGCTATGTCGTGCTCAACGGTTTCAGGATCGACAACCGAGGCCAGGTCCACCCGCTGGATGCGCCCTATCCGGGCAGCAATCTGTTCTCTCTGGCCTCCGGCGGCGCCCTCTACGTCAGGGATCCCCTCCACAAACTGGACCCTCATCAGCTCAACGGCGGACGGTTCGGCGACATGACCGACCGGGACTGGAACGAGATTCACCCCCTGCTGCAGGAGAACGAGGGCCACTTCGGGATTCCGGTTCACACCCTCCTGACCGTGGACGGACAGCTGCAGAAACCACAGGATGTATATCGCAAGATCGTCCCGATCCGCACGAAGGCGCTGGAGGGACACTGACCTATCGGCGCCGGCCCTTGCGGGCGCCGGGCGGGGTGCAGCTTTCTCGTGATCTTGCACAGGAGCAAGCTCCCGCCCCGTGCGCCCCATCTGTCGAGGGGCCTGAAGGCGAGCAGAGATCGGGGGACACACGACTGGACCCGAACTC
>JAJFLN010000299.1 GCA_021772705.1 Candidatus Cloacimonadota bacterium
TAGTGGGGCGAACGGAGGAGGGGACCCCCCGGGTGACATGCACCCAGGCCACAGCAGGAGCATATCTGCCAGGCCATCGCCTACTTCTTCTCGAATCGTCCCTCGAGCCCCTTCTTGAGCGCCATGGTCAGCAGACCTCTCGGAGTCAGCCAGGCGAGTCGAACCGCCAGACGGTTCATCCAGCCACTGATTGAGATGGGCCGTCGGGCTTCCAGGTCTCTCAAAGCGATCTCCACCACCGATTCGGCGGACATGAATGTCCCCTTCACGTCTTCCACCTCCACCTTGGCGATCTGCTGGAACTCGGTGCTCGTACCGCCCGGGCAGACACAGGTGACCTGAACTCCATGGGGAGCCAGTTCAGCGCTGATCGCCTCGGAGAAGCTCAAGATGAAGGCCTTCGTCGCCGCGTAGGTGGCCATGTAGGGGCAAGACATGAATGAGCCGACAGAGCCGAGGTTGATGATGCGACCCTTGCCCCGCTGGACCATTCCGGGACTGAACAGATGGGCCAGGGCAGCCAGCGCCCGCACATTGAGGTCGATCTGACCCATCTCCCACTCGTGTTCCTGAGTGTGGAAAGGACCGGAGCTACCGTAACCGGCGTTGTTCACCAGGAGGTCGAGCTGCAGGCCCAGCTTCTCCACGGCGTCAAAGACCTGGCGCGGGGCCTCTGCCTTTCCCAGGTCCGAGGCGATGACATGACTCTCAGCCCCGTGCTCGCTCTTCAGCTGAGCTGATAGCTCCTCCAGCCGCTGCTTCCTGCGGGCCACCAGTATCAGGTCATGTCCTCTGGCCGCCAGGGCGCGGGCGAAAGCCTCGCCAATTCCGGCGGATGCTCCCGTCACCAGCGCGACGGGCCGCCCCGAGCTTCTCTGTCCTTGATTATTCGTCACAATCCCTCCCAGTCCGCAGACCCGGTATGGGGTCCTGCGCCGAGTATATCCGGAGGACGCAACTCCGTCGATTCACGTGCTGCTCACAAGAGCCGTCTTCTTGAATACTCAGCGGGCCATTCGGGGTGAGTTCGACTGGCCTCCGCAGGCGTAGACGGAGCAACGGCCCACGTACTCCCAGCACTCGGGGTGGTGCGGTGTGGAGCAGGCGCCGCAATAGACGACTCGGCGTGCCAGGTCGTCGCCACAGACGCAACAGGCCCCGACCACAGGGTCCCAGACGACGCTTCCGGCTCCCATCTCCGGGGTCTCCTCCGGTGCGAATGGCAGGACACCTCCCCTCTCGAGACTCTCCAGCAATCCCAGGGTGACATCGACTCCGGTCTTGAGAGAACCAAGGGCGAAGCGGGTCATGGGCTTCTGTATCAGGAAGCGGCTGGGAGTCCAGGCGACAGCCAGTTCGCCTTCCGTCTCCAGGAGCGACAGCTCTTTCAGCCGCTGACAGGTCTCGGGGCGGAAGAAGGAGGCGCATCGGCCCACACTGTCGACCCAGAGCCGGATGGAACGAAAGTCTTCGCTGACTTTCTCCCGGCCATCGGAGATCCGCAGCAGCCGCAAGAGGGGAGCGAAGCGGTGGGGGCGATAGAGCCGCAGATCGAAGAGCCGCCGCTTCGGGTCCGGTTTGAACGACCGGGTGACCGTGAGCCGCTCGGCGCCGTCTCTGAGTGTCAGGTCCACGTAGACTAGCTGCCGCTTGTGATAGAAGGTCATCTCCGGATGGGGGCTGATGGGCCCCATCCGGAGAGTGACCTCGCCTCGAAAGGCTTCGGCAAGCCCTTCGATCAGTCCGTTGGCTTTCTCGGCGGTTATCAATGGCAAGGACGAGTCCCGAGGCCCGCCCGTGTTCCCGGCGAGGTCAGACTCGCTCGATGATTCCGGCGATTCCCATGCCGCCGCCGATGCAGAGAGTGACCAGTCCCATTGTCTTGTCCTGTCGTTCCAGCTCGTCCAGAACCGTTCCCACCAGGATGCCTCCCGTGGCTCCCAGAGGATGGCCCAGGGCGATGGAGCCTCCGTTGACGTTGACCCGATTCGGGTCGATCTCCAGATCCCGGATCGTCTTCATGGGTACCGTCGCGAAAGCTTCGTTGATCTCCCAGAGGTCGATGTCGCTCACGGCCATTCCGACTTGCTTCAGGGCCTTCAGAGAAGCGGGTCCCGGTGCGGTGAGCATGATCAGGGGCTCGTCGCCGGCCAGAGCCATGGCCCGGAACTTCGCTCGAGGCTTCAGGCCATGGGCCTTGGCATAATCGTCGGAGGCAATCATCACTGCGGAGGCACCATCAACGATACCGCTGGAGTTTCCACCGGAATGGACGTGCTGAATGGGCTTTGCCTTCGGATACTTTGCCTCCGCTATCTCGTCGGGACTGGGCAGGTCCGGCCCGAGCTTCTTGGCTCCGAATTCTGCAAACGCGGCTCTCAGGTTCGCCAATCCTTCCAGAGTCGTGTCGCCTCTGGGATGCTCGTCGGCCTCCAGGAGGATCTCCCCCGTGGCGTCCCGAACAGGGAACAGGCTCTTCGCGAAGCGGTCCTCGGCCCTGGCCGTCTCGGCCTTCTGCTGGCTCTTCAAGGCGAAGGCGTCCACATCTTTCCGGCTGAAGCCCTCGAGGGTGGCGATCAAGTCTGCCGAGATCCCCTGAGGAACGGTGGGGTACTTCTCGCGGAGGGCCAGGTTGTTGCCGTCCACACCGGCTCCGTCGGAGAAGATGGGCTGTCGAGACATGCTCTCCACCCCTCCGCCAACGACGAGCTGTTGCATGCCCGACATGACTCCCA
>JAJFLN010000300.1 GCA_021772705.1 Candidatus Cloacimonadota bacterium
AGTGGGGCGAACGGATCCGGAATAGGCCAGGGGACCCCCTACGGGACATGCACCCGGCATCGGCCATTCACTTGAATGCCCACCGTTGTCGTCGATAGAATCGAGAGTCATGAATACCAACCGCTGGACCCCACGCCCCACCTCTCCTTCAGTCCGAGCCCTCGGCTCCTGCCTGGCTCTCGCCACGCTCCTCTCCTGCTCCCTCTGGGGAGCCGACCCGACCGGGAAGACCATATCAGCTCCCCCGGCGCCCCCGGCGCCCACGGCAGAAGAGCTGGAGGCGGCCAATCCCGTTCGACCTCTGCCAGACAAACCATTGGGCCACGACCAGGACCTGACGCAGGTCTCGGTTCCACCAGATCCGGAGAAGGCACGGCTCGGACGATGGCTGTTCTTCGACACGCGCCTCTCACGGGACCAGACCCTCTCCTGCGCCAGCTGCCACAAGCCGGAGAACGCCTTCAGCGAACCGACACCGGTGTCGACGGGCATCAACGGACAGAAGGGTAACCGGAAGGCCCCCAGCTTCGTGAACGCGGTCTACGCATTCTTCCCAGAGACGTTCTGGGATGGCCGGGCCGCTTCCCTGGAGGCTCAGGCCATCGGTCCCATCGCCAACCCGATCGAGATGGGCTTCACTCACGAGGAGGCCACGGCCGCCATCGCCGGAGCGAAGGGATACGGCCCCTTCTTTCAGAAGGCCTTTGGCGATTCGAAGGTCACTCTGGATCGAATCGCCTCCGCCATCGCCCACTACGAGAGGACCCGAGTCTCGGGCAACTCGCCCTATGACAGGTGGAAGCGGGGCGTCGACGAGAAGGCCGTTGGCGATGACGTGAAGCTCGGGGAGGATCTGTTCTTCGGCAAGGCTCTCTGCAGCCGTTGCCACGTGGGCAACTCCTTCACCGATTCCAGGTATCACAACCTGGGAGTCGGCTGGGACGAGAAGACCCAGAAGTTCGCCGACAAGGGCCGAGAGGACTTCACGGGCAAGGAGAGCGATCGAGGGGCCTTCAAGACGCCGCACCTGCGTGACGTGGCGCTCCATGCGCCCTACATGCACGATGGCTCCATGGCCACCCTGGAAGAGGTAGTCGACCACTACGTCAAGGGGGGCCATCCGAACCCCTACTTGAGCCCCAAGATGGAAAAGATCGAGCTGAGCGCCCAGGAGGCCGCGGCGCTGGTTGGCTTCATGAAGGCACTCACCGGCGAGGGCTATCAGGACGAGGCTCCGGCCCTTTTCCCGCAGTAGGGGTTCCTATCAGGCAGATAAATCGGGCAGTGTCTCCAGACACGAGAGCGGTCCGACCGGGTATCCACTGGCCGGTCGGATTACTGCCCCTGTGCCTCCTCCTTGCCGTCGCCGCCGCCTCTGTCGCTGGCCCCTTCCTCCGAGGTACCTTGCAAAGTCGTCCCGCCCCGGGTCCGTTCCTGGCTCAGGCCGCCTCGGGTCCAAAGGTCGAGGTTGCCCGGGCCGCCACGGAGGCGGTCGAGGCGCCGAAGCCGACCTTCGAGGAGCTCGATGAGGCGAACCCTGTCCGGCCCCTGCCGCCGAAGATGCTGGGGCATGACCTGTCTCTGGCTGAACTGGAGAACCCGCCAGGCCCGCAGCGAGTCCGGCTGGGCCGGTGGCTCTTCTTCGACAAGCGGCTGTCCCGGGACGGAACGATCGCCTGTGCCAGCTGCCACCGATCGGAGTTCGGATTCAGCTTGCCAGCTCCGAACGCGACGGGAATCGACGGCCAGACCGGAAAGCGAAAGGCACCGACATTCATTAACGCAGCCTTCGCCTATTTCAAGGAGCTGTTCTGGGACGGCAGGGCGCCCTCCCTGGAGAAGCAGGTAGAGGGACCGATCACCAACCCGATCGAAATGGACAACACCCTGGAGCAAGTGGTGGAGACCCTGTCGGCAATCGAGGGATACGGCCCCTTCTTCGAGCTGGCATTCGGCGACCGGTCGGTGACGATGGAGCGGGTCGCCCAGGCAATCGCCGACTACGAGCGAACGCGGATCTCGGGAGACTCACCCTGGGATCGCTGGAAGGCCGGTGACGAGGACGCCGTGGACTCCAGGGTGAAACGAGGTGACGCCCTCTTCTTCGGCGACGCCCAGTGTTTCTTCTGCCACAGCGGATTCACGCTGACGGACAACCTCTTCCACAACACGGGGATCGGGTGGGACCCGGAGAAAGAGGACTTCGCCGACAAGGGACGTATCGTGGTCAGCGACAACGACTACGAGCTGGGGGCGTTCAAGACACCGACCCTGCGGGACGTGGCCCTGCGAGCTCCCTACATGCACGATGGCTCCCTCGCCACTCTGAAGGAAGCTGTCCACCACTACACCATCGGCGGCAATCCGAACCCTCAGTTGAGCAAGAAGTACAAGGTGCTGGGGCTCTCGGAGGAGGACGAGGAGGCTCTGGTCGCCTTCCTGCGAGCCCTGACAGGCAAGGGTTACCGGGACAGGGAGCCGACGCTCTTCCCCAGGTAGGGGGATGGGCTGGGAGGGTCTCAGGGCCCGCGCAAGAATAACTACACAGTTTCGCATCCCATCTTCAGGCCATCTTCGGCCGCTCCTCAATCGCGGAATCCTCGAAGTAGCCTACTACGCCTCCGGTCCCGCTCGCTCGAACCAGCCGAATCTGACCCAAATCTGGGCACGACTTCTGCGCATTTATTCTTGCGCGGCCCCTCAGACGCCCTTCAGCGCCCGGAGGAACTGGTCGGCGCTCCGGTGACGGTCCTCCTTCTTCACCTGCATGGCCTTCACGATGGCCCGGGTCATCCGGCTGCCGGCGACGGTGGCGAGCCTCTCTTCGATGCGGTCGAGTAGTCCGGGCACGTGATTCAGGAGCAGAGAGCCCACCTGACCAGGAAACGCCAGGTCCCCCGTTAGCAGCTCGTAGCCGATGCAACCGAGACTGAAGATGTCCGTCGTCTCATCGAATGGCTCGCCGACGGACTGCTCCGGGGACATGTAGCAGGGGGTGCCCAGGATGTAGTCTGAGGCCCGGGACGACAGGGTAATGTGGAGTGTGGTTCTCAGGATGTGGGCCGTTCCGAAGTCGAAGATCTTCAGGATTCCGTTGCCGAATCCGACGTTTCTCGGATTCAGATCCCGGTGGATGACACCGGCCGCGTGGGCGGCGCCGATGCCCATGCCGATCTGCCTCAGCAGCTCGGCCACCTCCGATTCGTGCATCGGTCCTGTCCGGGAGAGCCGCTCCTGCAGCACCTCGTCCAGGGCCTCCATGCTGTAGCAGTAATGGGACTCCTCGGCGCTCTCGTGAAAGAGGGTGATGACGTGGGAGGAGCCGGTGTGATCGGCGCGGTTGATCTTCTTGATAGCCCGAATCTCGCTGCTGAACAGGGTGGCGAAGCGGCTCATCTCCTCGGCGGTGCCGAAGTCGGTCCGGAGCTTCTTGATCATGTGGATTTCGCCGCTCTGCTTGTGGACGCCTCGGAAGACCTCCGCCATGCCGCCCCCGCCGACCTTCAGGAGGGATTCCTGCTGATAGTGGTCGAAGACTGAGGAGTAGTCCTCCAGCAGGTCATCGATGGTCTCGCCTTCGAGGGAGACGAATCCCGGCTCCACGGTCTTGATGAGCAGCAGGATCTCCCGGGCCAGGGCGGGCCGCTGCTGCCCCTGCCTCAGCTCCCGGTGGAGTTCGAAGACCTCCTCCATGAGCTCCGGTGAGGGCTTCACGAGACAGACACCCTTGAAGTACTCGAAGGCCCGTGCCATCTGCCCTCCGGCGCGATAGGTCCTGGCCAGGGACGTGAGGGTCTCCATCCGATGGGATGGATCCCGGGCCCTTCCCTGGAACCCCTCCAGGAGCTCGGCGGACTTCTTCCAGTCACCGGCCTCCGTCATCATCCGCGCCGCCATCAGGTGACTCGGCGCATCTTCCGGATTCATCGACGCTTCTGACTCGAAATAGCGGGCCAGGTACATTCGCTGCTTGTCATCCAGCCTGTCCCGCCGCTCGAAGGCCGTCTCGGCCACGGGCCGGGTGAGAGACGCCAGATCGACGGACCTGAGCTGCGCGTCGGCGAGGCAGAACGCGACATCGGGCACGTGCTGGGCAGCCAGCAGTCTGGCGTAGATCCCCAGCGCCTCGGGTGAGGAATCGGACCGGGAGGCCAGGTCCCTGGCCCGGGCCTCCACCACTCGGACACGGTCGGACTCGGGCAAGCTGATCGACGCCTCTCGCTCGAGTACCCCCTCGACCAGGTCGAGGTGGTTTCCGAGGTCCGGCAGGGACCGGACGGCGTTGGCCGCGGCCTGGGAGTTGTTCGGATCGAGACGGAACTGTGCCAGATAGACCTGCCCGGAGGACTCGTCGAGGACGTTCCGCCGGGAGAGCAGAGAGGCCAGATTCACCACGGCGGACTCGCTCTCCGGGTTCTGCTCGAAGTCGCGCTCGAAGAGGACCCGGATGTCTTCCTGGAAGCGCTGCCGATGCTGATAGACGTGCAGATCGACGCCCTTGCCCCGATACAGATGGTAGAGCCGGCCCAGCAGCTGATTGACTCCGCTGTCGGTGCGAATCCTCGAATAGAGGGCATGAGCCAGGGGTTCCGCCTCGTCGGGAAGGACCTGCAAGGGCGGCAGTGCCCGAGCCATGGCGAGCATGGTGGGCCAGGAAGGGAAGTCTTCCCTGGCGTGCTCCATGGCGATGGCGAAGGGATCGAACCCGATGAGACCCTTGAGGGCTGCCCAACTGGTTCCGAAGCCCTCGCCCTGGAGCAGGGGTGCGAAGATGGAGAATGGAGTCTCGAGGACCACCAGGTTCTTCCAGTAGGTCAGGGGGGGATCTTCCGGCGGCGAGTTCTTGACCAGCTGGTGATGCAGATCGATGAGGGCTGCCAGGTAGTCGTCGGAGGAGAACTTGTCCCCCGTGTACTTGCCGACTCGCTCCCCCAGGAGTCCGTAGCCGAAGGCGGCTCCCAGGGCCGTCAACGTGTGGCCGCCGGGGATCAGGAATGCCAGCAACAAGCCCAGGGCTCCTCCGACGACGGAGCCCATACCTCTGTGGAAGTTGACGTAAGTGTTCCGGTTCTCCAGCAGGTGATCGATTGTCTCTCTGTAGATCTCGCAGGCTTGTTGCCGGTCACCGGACTCGACGGCTCGACTCCCCTCGGCTCGCCGGTCCTCGACGAAGAGAGAGATGGACTGGATGGACTCCGCGGAGGTGATCACTGGTCCGGCACCGCCATGGTCAGCAGAGGAACGCCTTCACTGAACCAGTAGCGATCCGGCAGGGCGATCACGAGACCACTGACGGGAGACATGAGCGTCTGTAGCTCCTCGCCAAAGATGTCTGACAGCTCGCAGAGCGGGTCCCCTTCCGTGACGGACTGTCCGGGCTGCACGAGGCACCTCACGAGACCTGAGCGCTGGGCCCTGAGCGGCGTATCGCGCCGCATGGTGACAGGAGGTGCCAGCTCCGGGCGGGGGTCCTGAAGCATGCCCAGCCGGAGCAAGACTCCCAGGAGTCCTCGAAAGGCGATGTCGGCCATGGGCTCCGGGGCCTGGAAGCTAGGTCCCAGCTCCACAGTGAAAGAGGGCAGCCGGGCCCGGTTGACCATGGCCCCCGAGAGGCTGCTGTCCAGGCGGTTCGCGCGGTACTGCTCGACGGGCCAGTCATAGAGCCTGGGAATCTGAAAGGACGAGGAGAGCTCTTCCACCTCTGCCCGGAGCTGGGCGGCGCCGACGTCGAGGTATCGATCGAGGATGACGTAGGGAACGCTGGAGACGGACTCGGCGTGGAGGTCGACGTGACAATCGGGCCGGTCCTTCTCGATGGTCTGGAAGATTGCGTTGGCCATGCGCTCTGCGGAGCCGCCATCGGGACGGCCGGGAAAGAACCGGTTCAAGTCCTCTAGTGTCTCCGGCACCTCTCGCTGATTCCTGGCGAGACCACCGGGGTTGAGCACCGGAGCGATGGAGACCGTACCCAGGAATGGTTCGGCTCTCAAGTACTGGTAAAGCTTCTGCAGGGCCCGTATCCCCGTTACCTCATTTCCGTGCACCGTCGCAGTGATCCAGAGATGGGGTTCTGGGGCTGTGGAGAATCGAATCCAGGGAATGCAGCGAGAGCCGCCATCGGGAGTTGCGTGGAGCGCCATTCGACCCTTCTCGACCTTGAGTCTGGCTTTGCGACGCCGGCTCATGACTGGGTCAACCTGTACCAGGTGGCCATGTGATAGACGAAGAAGAGGGCGTTGAGTGAGAAGCCCACGGTACAGAGCACATCGGCGAGCTGCCGGGATGAGCTGACCTTGCCGTTGAGGGAGAAGGAGAAGTACTCGCCGGTCAGGATTCGACTCACCAGCTGCCAGCAGACGAATGCCAGTACGGGTGCCGTGATGAGCCCGATCCAGAAGGGAGGACGGGCGAGAACGCCGAGGAAGGTGACGAGCTCGAGGATGAGAAGCCCGACGACGAAGACGATCTTTCGGGTCCACATCTTCACGAGCTCGGCCCGGCTGGGATGTAGATCTGGGATTGCCATGGCCAAAATCGCTTGATCACGGCGATTATAGCAGCCGGAACGGGGGTTCGACCATCCTGACTGGGGCTGCATCCAGGGTTCTAGCTGCTTTTCCTTGACCCGAAATGGGCTTCTTGGGTGGTTTTGCGACCACGATTTGGCTCCTGTTCCGGTGAATGCCCTAATCATGTTGCTCAAAATTGCATGTACACGGCATGGAGTCGAAGGGGACATCGGCGTCCTTTGGATCTTCGCCTATTCATTAACAACATGGGGAGGCGCCGGATTCGAGAGTCCCGGGTCTGAAAATTTCCCTCTATGATGCTGCTTTGTCTTGACAGTCATACAAGAATCCCCTATCCTGACCCGAGATTCGGACGGAAGGAGGTGACACTGAAATGAACAAGGCAGAACTGACCCAGATCATCGCCCAGGAGGCAGGTCTCACTCTGAAGGACGCTGGCGCGGCTATCGACGCATTTGTCGACGCCGTCAAGGTTTCCCTCAAGAAGGGAGACAAGGTCCAGCTCGCAGGGTTCGGCACGTGGGAAGTGAAGAAGCGCGCCGCACGCAATGGCGTGAACCCCAAGACTGGCCAGAAGATCAAGATCAAGGCCCACAAGGTCCCCAAGTTCACTCCCGGCAAGAACCTGAAGGAAGTGGTGAGCTAAGACTCACTCCTCTAAAGGATTTTGCTAAAGGCCCCCGGATTCGTCCGGGGGTTCTTGTCATTCCCGGACTCAAACATCATTACGTGCTTCCGGTGCCCCAGAGGGAACAACGAGAATTATCTGGACATTTGCATCTTGGGGCCTGACGCTGATCTACAGCACGTGTTGCTCCAGCGATCCTCATCAGGAAAGCGCCTCCGGTATCGCGAGACAATGTCTCTCCTCCGGGACGGTCGAACCTGGTGATCCGGAATGCCTCTCCCCAAGCGGCGCGAACCACAGTGTCACGCCGCCCCCTCTTGGCATCCAAAACGCGACGTTTGCTATACGTGACGTGCGGATGCCCCCTCGACGTTCCAGAATCGGTACCGGAAACCAGTCCTGGACCCAAAACCGGAAACAAGGGAATGGTGGTCAGAATGAAAGCGTTCCCCCAAGAAGGCCTCGGTGACCTCTGTGGCCTCGGTGTAACCCGGCACCGGTCGAATCCGCCCCAACTCCTGGACACTTCGAGTCTCCAGGATTTCGTAACGTGACCTGTT
>JAJFLN010000004.1 GCA_021772705.1 Candidatus Cloacimonadota bacterium
GCGCCGCCCAGGAATGAGGCCCTGAACTCCGGAACTCGGCTCATCACCAGCATCTCTTCGATGGAGTCGATGGCGGCGGTGTAGGCCTCCAGACTGGCTGCGATTCCGCCCATCCGATGCAGCGCCAGCGCCTCCCCGTGCCGGGCTCGCCAGGCGAAGTCCGCCGTGGCCCCTTTCGCGGCGGGGCTGGTGAACGCGGTCAGCGCCTCCGGGCTGCGGCCCAGCTCGATGAGCGCGAAGCCCCGATGGATGGTCTCGGCGGCCACGCCGTTCCGTTCCCCGGCCGTCCGGAAAGTCTCGAGGGCCGATTCGTGCAACGCTAGAGCTCGCATCGCTGCAGCGGGTTTGCTCCGCCGGAGGAGCGCCTGGCCGAGGAGGCTCTGGGCCACGGCCCGTCCGACGGACTGGTCCGTGGCTGTGTATATTTGGATTGCCTGTTGCAGATGGTCTTCAGCCTGGGGCAGGTTGCCTTCCAGCTGATCGATGCGGCCCAGTTCGATGAAGATTGCGGCCCTGTCGTCGTCGGCTCCCGCTTCTCGGAAGAGAGCCAGAGCCCGTGTGAATGCCTGCCGGGCCGTCTCCAGTTCTCCAAAGGCCACGTGGTCCCGGCCCAGGTTCATCTCGGCCACGGCGATCACTTCTTGAACGCCGCCTGCCTTGGCGGCATCGAGGGCCTTCTCGTCCGTGTTCAGGGCCAACCTCAGCTCGCCTCGAGCCCGGTAAATCGAGGCCAGGGTGAGGTAGAGCGGAGCCAGATCGGGGTCCTCGGCCCTGGCGGCCAGCTCCAGGGATTGGTTCGAGACATCCAGGGCGTCGTCCAGCTCTCCCTGACTCCGGTGATTCACGGCCAGGATGTCCATGGCGGAGGCCCGCCCGGGAAGGTGATCGATCTTCTGGTAGATGGTGAGAGCCCTTTCGGCACAGGACTTCTGATCCTGATACTGGCCGATGGCGCCGTAGGAGATGGCCAGGCTGCGCAGTGAGTCGGCCTGGAACCGGTCGGTGGAATCACCGGAGGGCAGCTCCCGGGCGAGGCCGATGACACGCAGGCTCTCGTTGTACCGGCCCAGGAAGGCATACTCTTCTCCCAGCCGCAGCAGGGTCCTGGAAATGGCCTCCCGGTCCTCCTGTTCCAGGTGAAATGTGAGCGCACGGGACCGGGCCTCGACGGCCTGCTGGTACCTGCCGGCTCGCTCGGCGCACTCGGCGATCTGCTCATGTGCCCGGGCCAAACTCGCCCGGTCTCTGGAGACCCCTGCCGGAGCCTGGATGAAGGCCAGGTAGTCGGTCAGGGCACGACGGTAGCTTCGGGCGTTGTAGAGAGCATCGGCCCTGCGCAGGTGCTTCCTGGATGCCACTCCCCTGTCCCATCCGCTGACCGGGATCGCCAGCGCGAGGATCAGCAGAACGGCCCAGAGGACGGCGGCGGGTCTGAACGCGTATCTGGCCGAGGGGTTCAGAATCGGTACTCCAGTGTGGTCAGGACTCCATTTGTGGAGAGGACGTTTCGACCGGAAACGGGGACCGAGATCTGCTGTGTCAGGGTCAGATCCCCTCGGGTGAACGAGTAGCCTGGCCGGAAGTGCAGACTGCGGACATGGGGTGTTGCTCCTGCCAGGCCGTTCCGGCTTCCTTCCTGCTTCCAGCTGCCGACGATCAGGGCCTGCAAGGTGAACTCCTCGCCGATGGAGTAGCTCGATCCCAGGGTGTAGTCGAATCCGTCGCCGGGATCGAAGGAAAAGGGCGTCCCACCCGCGGTGACCCCGGAATGGGGGCGGTTCTCCTCGTAGGTAGCTTTCAAGAAGTAGACCATGGGGAAGTTGTCCCTTACGGCCGAGTAGGAGAGTCTGTAGGCCCAGTAGCCCTGGCCGACGCGCAGGTCCAACCCGCTGGCCGGATTGCTCTCGGCAGTCGGGGCCGTCACGTCGAGGGTGACCAGCGAGACCAGTCCCTCATCGAAGAGATCGGCCTGGTACTGAAGCTGCAGGTTGAGGTCACCTATACCGTCGCCGCTGACCTCGATGGAGCTGACGGACCCGGTGGGTAGAGACTGTCCGATCAGCGTGGCGCCAGACACGAAGTTAAAGACCGCCAGCTTTCTCTCCAGGTCGTTATGGACTGTTGTTCCGGCGCCGATGCTGAGACGTTCCGACAGGCCGTAGGTCGCGAAGATCGGGATCGCCACGCGGCGGATCGCCTGGTTCAGGGGCAGGTCCTGCCGTGACCCCTCGCCATCGAAGAACTGAGTCGCAGTCTGGTAGACGTGACTGGCCGTGACCACGATCCGGTCCTCGGCGGCGGTGATGTTCTTGACGTCCCGGATGTCCAGGGGGCGGCCGATGCTGGGCAGGGCGCTGGGAATCTCCTGGGCTATGGTGGGCCAGAATGGAATCAGCGCCAGCAGGGTCGCCAGCATGCAGTTCCTGGATTGCCGGACCAGCATTAGTAGCGCCACCTCATGGCCGTCGCGTAGCGGGCCGTATCAGCGACTTGCTCAGCATGGAGGGGAAGGGTCACTTCGGCAATGACCTCCAGGACCGGGGAGGCCTGGAAGGTGAGGATGGGGGTCAAGGCGATGAACTCCCGGGTCGACCCGGGCTGCTC
>JAJFLN010000031.1 GCA_021772705.1 Candidatus Cloacimonadota bacterium
CCACCGTGGCAGATTGGTCAATGGCACCCCGGTTCTGCAGGTCCAGGATCACCCGGTCGGCCCAGATGTCGTCCACGTCCACGGTCCGACTCAGGTTCTGGAACGACGTGGGGGATGGCGAGTTCTCGTCGATGCCGTTGCCGGCGATCTGGAGCCGGACGTTCTTCACCTGCAGATCCGAGGAGCCCTTGACGATCACCTTGTCGACGATCATGGACGTGAAGTCCAGGACCACATCTGTCCGGACCGCGCCAGCACCGACGTCACCGGAAGCGACCTGCTGCTCACCGGAGGCCAGTCCGTCTTCCAGCTTTCCTCCCACAATGATCTTGTAGCTCGGATTGCTGCCCCCCTGGTAAGGCTCCCGGTGCTCCCAGGTGAGCCTGTCTGCAAAGATCAGGGCCGGCGTGGTGAGTGTCCCGGGGTTGCTCGAGTTGTGGCCGAACCGGATGCCTTCGACGCGCTCGAAGTAATCCGTGTCTATATTGGCGCTCCTGAAGCCCCGGTCCTTCCGCTGGTAGATCAACTGTGCGGCCTCGAAGTCATCGACAGAGTAGCTCTTGGAACTTCCGATTCCACGCAGTGAAACCGTGCCGGCATCGAGGGTCAGAACTGTCCCTTCCGCCGACTTCAGCCGGATGTTCCTCAGGTCGATTGCCGCCGGGTTCGATCCCGTGTTGGCAATCTCGAAGGAGACCTTGGTGGCCAGCCGGGTTCCGCCGATGTTACGCGTCACGGTCTGGAAGCTCCGATCGGGAATGTTGTTCTCCCGCCTGAGGCTCTGGAACTTCGGTGCCTGACTCAGATCTCCCAGGTCCGCCACCTGAGCACCATCCCGGAAGAGCCTGAAGTCTCGCACATCCATCGACTCGTTGCCCGTGACCTTGATGGTCACATCCGAGACCCCGATGGTGGTCGGGAAGTTTCGCACCTGTGACTGGTAGGCCAGGTTCGAGACAGCTCCCATGTCCTGGCTGAAGGTCGTCGGAGTGCCGTTGAAGAACGCCACCCGCAGCTGAAGGTCGCTCCTCTTCAGCACAGGACCCGTCGTGTCCAGGAAGAACTGGGTCGTGTGGACCGTGCTCGTGAAGGCCAGCTGATCCACGAGGCGTACCCGGAACGTCTTGGCGCCGTCAATGTCCAGCGGCGGAGGAGACCGGACGGGCAGGAATATCTGGAAGTCAGAGGTTGTGGGACCCTGGGGACCGTGAGACGTGGCGAACTGCGCGTCGGTGGTCAGCTCCACTGCCGGGCCCGGCGATGGCTCGGCCCCCACCAGCCCGTTGACCAGTGTGAAGTTTGCACCCCGGATACCGGAGCCTCCCGAATTGGGCGAGACAAGAGACCCGAAGGCGAGATCCCTGCCCCTCCAGAAGAAGGTCGGAGTCGTCTCATTGGTCCACTCCACACCTCCCGCGCCGGTGGTGATGCGCAGGGTCTGCAACGTCCCGTCAGGAGGCTCGTTCACCAGGGCCCAGTCGAATCGGGTCAGCACAGGGGGCGTGGTGTCGAAGAGCACCGCCTCCGTCGTGTTCCCCTCCGTCTGCTCGTTGCCGATGGTGTCCACGGGCTGAACCCGGAAGTGGTAGAGACCGTCTTCCAGCTCCACACCGCCGTCACCGACGCCGGCGAGAGAGGAGTCGAGGACGGAGCTGGGCCGGGTACCGAAGTAGCGGTTGGTCCCGTCGAATGGAGATGTGGTTCGCTGCGTGGCCACCCGTGTCGCCAGGGGAGCCGGAGTGTCCATGGCAACCAGGGCATTCCTGTAGATGCGGAACCAGCCGTTGTCCGTACCGGCGGCACCGATGTCGTCCACGTTGGTCCAGGTGGCGATCACGTTCGACGTTGGCGTGTCGATGTCCAGGGCCAGCAAGGGCTCGGGGGGCACATTGTCCCGCAGGATCTTCAGGACCTGGACTTTGGGGCCCAGGTTGGTCAACCGGTCGAAGGCGTAGAGATGCAGACTGGCGATGGCGATGGGTTGGACCGACTGGCCCTCGCCAAGCTTATCCAGGGAGATCACGATCTCCGTCACCGCCGTGGTCTGTGTCGTGGAGGCGATCGACGGCGCCGACAGGGTGAAATCGAAGGTCGGCGTCGTCGTCACCGGCGGCGACGCGACGGACTGGTTCAGGGTGTAGTCGTAACGCCATTCCTCGGCGTCGTCTGACCCATCGCCACGATCCCTGTTGTGGAGTCCGACGCCGTGGCCGTCCTCGGCGGCGTCCTCCACCTGGGCCCACCGCAGGGTGACGGAAGCGGCGCTGGTGATCGTCGTGATAGGCAGGGAGCCCCGGCTGGCGATGGAATGCCGGTTGTCGACGTAGACGAAGTCCAGAGGCGTTGACAGGATCGTCGGTCCCGTCGTGTCCAGATAGAACTGGGTGGTGTGGTTCGTGCTCGGAAACGAGAGCTGATCCACGAGACGAACCTGGAAGGTCTTGGCCCCGTCCCGATCGATGTAGGCGTCGACCCGTTCGCTGAACTTCGACGTCGTCGGACCCTGAGGACCATAGGACTCCAGGACCTGGGCGTCAGTGGTGACAGAGACCGCCGGACCGGGGGACGGTTCCTCCGCCACCAGTCCGTTGACCAGGGTCAGGTTCGATCCCCGGATACCCGAGCCTCCCGACAGGGGAGACACGAATGATTCGAATGCCAGGTCCTCGCCTCGCCAGAAGAAGTTGGGAAGCGTGTCATTCGTCCAGTTGACTCCCGCAGACGCCGTGGTGATCCGCAGAGAATGGATCGTCCCCTCCGGCGGTGCGCTGGCCACGCGCCAGTCAAACTGATCCAGCCTCGGCGGCGTGGTGTCGAAGAGGACCGGCACGGTAGTGTTCCCCTGGGTCTGCTCGTTTCCGATGGTATCGACGGGCTGAATCCGGTAGTAGTAGAGCCCGTCCTCGAGCTCCACGGCCGGATCGCCGACTCCTGCCAGGGAGAGGCCCAGCGACGAGGCCGGCCGGGTGCCGAAGTACACGTTGCGGGCGCCAAAGGGGGACGTGCTTCGCTGTGTCGCGATCCGGCTGCCACTCGACGCTGGTGTGGGAAGAGTGGAAAGGGCGTTCCGGTAGATCCGGAACCAGCCATTGTCCGTCCCGGCGGCGCCGACATCGTCGACGTTATCCCAGAACGCGATGACGTTGGACGTGGGAGTCACCACGTCGAAGGCGAGCAGCGGGTTCGGCGGCGCGTTGTCCCGGAAGATCTTGAGGACCTGAACCGGCGGGCCGATGTTGGTCAACCGGTCGAGGGCGTGGAGCGTCACGGAAGCGATGGCGACGGGCTGCACGCTCTGGCTGTCCCCCAGCTTCTCCAGGCTGAGGACGATCTCTGTGGCCCCCGTGGTCTGGGTCGTCGACACGATGGAAGGGCTGGAATGGGTGAAGACAAAGGTCGGTGTCGTCGTGATCGGCGGATTGTCCACGGACTGATTCAGGGTGAAGTCGACCTGCCACTCCCGGGCATCCCCGGATCCGATTCCCCGGTCGCTGTTCGACAGTCCGATTCCGTGACCGTCCTCCGCCGTGTCTTCCACCTCAGCCCATCGCAGACGGATGGCGGGGGCGCTGGTGATGGTGGTGATCGGCAGGGCCGGGCCCGGCTGCAGGACGTGCCTGTCGTCGGAGTAGACCAGCTGCAGCCGGGTCGTGTCGATAATCGGTCCCGTCGTATCCAGCTGATAGCTGGTGGTGTAGAGCGTCGACCGGTTGCCCACCAGATCGAAGGCCTGGACAGTGAAGGTCTTCCGGCCGTCGAATCCACCGGCGAGGGGGTCTGCCGCCGCCTCGTCCCGGGTGGTCAGCTGTCCCGTCAACCCTGGCAGCAAGGGTGGAAACTGAGCGCCAGGCGCCACCACATCGGGATTGTCGGGATAGGCAGTGTTGTACCCCAGGACACCGGAGCCCTCCTCGGTGTTGGGCCGGTACTTCGAGAACCTGGCCTCATCCCGCCCGGTCCAGAGGAACTGAACAGGCATCACGTTGGTCCAGAAGAAAGGGTCTCCTGTTGTGACCCGCATGTTCAACCGGGAACGAGCCAGATCCAGCGGCTGTGGCCGGGTAGTCCAGTCGATGATGTCCACCGCCGTCGGCGAGGCATGGAAGGGATTGATCGTCGGGGTGGTGTGATCGAAGTAGACAGAGATGGAGTTGTTCCGCTCCCCCTGCTCGGTCCCGAACCGATCCAGAGCGCGCAGGGTGTAACTATAGACATCGTCATCCTCGCCCAGAGGGATCAGAGGATGGGTGAACTCGTAGAGGAAGGCCGGATCACTCGTGGACGTATCGGCCACCGTGGCGGTCACCACCAGGGTCTGGGTCGCCGGGGGCGTATGGCGGAAATAGACTCGGTAGAGCTCGAGAGTCGCCGGGTCCGGAACGTCGTCGATGTCGTTCCAGATCATGGTCATCACGGAGGTGTAGAAGTCCGGCGGCCGGGAGACCACGGGTGGGATCTTGGGCCGCAGGGTCAGGACCGGAACCGGCGCCGTCACGTCGGACTGGAAGGTGAAGATCGGCTGGAAGAATCCCAAGTTCGTCAGCCGATCTCTGCCGGCGAGAGCGAACTCCCGGAAAGTATCCGTTGGCAGGGCGAACCCATCCTTCTCGGGCACGTCCAGGTCGCCCTGCTCTTCCTCCAGGGCGCCTCGGCCGGCCTGAATACCTCCCGTCCCTCCTCGCCAGCGGTAGCGCCACTCGATGGCATCGGCCACGCCGGAGGCGGTGAAGCTGCTGCTGATCCCGATGCCGTGGCCGTCGTCGACGAAGGCCTCCACGGCGTTCCACCTCAGGTCGAGCAAGGGGAAGCTGGTGGTGGCCGTCGTCAGCTGGGTGACGTTGACGAACTGTCCCGCCAGGCCTCCGCTGTCGTAGCCGCCGATTTCGATGTAGAAGTCCGCCGGAGGCGTCCCGGATCGATAGGTATCGAACTGAAGCCGATCGGAGAGAGGATGTTTGCCGTCGCTTCCGGCGGCCACTCGCCAGATGAAGGGCGAGAACGTGGTCAGGGGCGAAGTCTCGGAGCCGAACAACGTCTCGGACAGCACGGCGCCGCCAGCAGTCTTCAGCCGCAAGTTGCCGACCACCAAGCTGCCCGACAGGGGCTGGAATCGGACGTCGGTGACCCGGAAGCCGGGATTGATCACCTGATCCGTGTTCGACTTCAACGGCGCCCCCCGTGTCTCCGTGAGATCGGCGCTCCGGATCCGCTTCAAGGTGACGGCGGCGTTCCTCACCTGCAGCCCCGCCCCGCCGGCGTCCACCACGGGACCGGTGGTGTCCACCAGGATCAGGGTGGTAATCGGAGTGGCGGCGTTGGCCAGGGCATCCCAGGCCTGGATCGTCAGGGCCTTTCGTCCATCGGGAGCCATGGAGGTGATCACCGAGGTCCGCCCCGAGGCCAGCACCGTGTTCAGGTCCACGTCCTTCCCGAGCTGACGGTCTACGTCCTGGATCGGGAACTGCGGGGGCGGCTGCTGGAAGACACCGCCCTGGGACAGGACCATGTTGACGCCCTTGACGCCGATGCCGGAGTCCGTCGTGGCCGCTACGTAACCGGGGTCCGAGAAGAGCCACTGGAACCTGGGCTGCGTGTCGTTGGTCCAGAAGACCGTGTCAGCATTGAGCTCGGTGGTCAACTTCAGCTTCCGCAGCGAATTCGCGTACTTGGGAGACACGGTGCTGGTGCTGAAGAAGAAGTGCTCCAGGGACGGAGGAGTCTGATCCAGGTAGATCGTCGTCACGATGGTCGGTGCCGCCGGAGGGCCCGGATCGGGAGACACGGGAGGACGAGGCGCCAGGTTGAAGTTTCCGTCCCGGAACCGGAAGTTGAACTCCTTGGCCGCATCGCCCACCAGCAACTGGAACGGCTCGGTTACCCTAGGCGCGTCCGGGGCACCGGCGGTCTTCAACAGCTTCCAGCGTGAGAGCCGGCTGGCCCGGCCAGCATCGTTGGCGCCGGGGATACCAGGACCCTCGTGGGCAGTATCGATCGGGAAAGCCGGATCCGTTCCACTGTAGAGCCCCCGGGTCGGGTCCGTGTATTCCCGGTAGACATCCAGATCGTCTCGCACGTTGTAGGTCACGCGCACGTCGACGCCGCTGGTCCACCGGGTGTTGCCCGAGCTGGCGACTCCCCCCACGCCGTAGACCCAGTCCAGATGATCTCCCGTCCTGTCGACGTGACCCTTCGGGTCCAGAGTCTCGAGCAACACTGCAGGCGAGCCCAGCCCGGCCGTGTTGGTCGGCGCCGCGCTGTCGACGAGGGCCTGGGCCTCCACGGGCCGGAGGATCTCCAGCTTCTCGTCCCG